>NZ_JANEWM010000068.1:0-22216 GCF_028069825.1 Citrobacter sp. Igbk 14 | reverse complement strand
GTAATTAATATTACGTTAATTTTTAGCGCCCATCTGTTAGATATGGTGCCGTTTAAGACCATTGTCATTCTAAGCATCCTCTTCTCAGTGTTTTTCCTGCTGCTTGCTGAATACACAAAAATGTATCAGCAGAAGATAAAAACCATCGGCATACGTAACCAAAAACGGCTGCTTTTTTGTACACTGTTGGCGATATCGTTCAACGAAGTGATCAGCATGACGGTGGCCGAACCGGAGTCACTTGGATACCTGGCAAGTCTGACACCGTCTTTTTTATCCCCTATTGTTTATTGGTATTTCATTCCTTTACCTTTTCTTTATTTTATTCGTTTTTTCATTTTTAAATATTCAACGAAAAAAAGCATTCGTGTGGCGATTATTGGTCTTACCGACAACGGTGTGGCAGCTGAAAATGCGTTGATAGCTGAATACTCCAATATCAAATTAGATTTGGCTTTTTATGACGAACGCGCGTTGTCCCGCTGTGGTGATATCGTGGATAAGATAAAAAGTCCCTTTCGCGGCCCGGTCATCAATCTGGTTGAAGAGGCTAAGCAAGGGAATATCGACGAGATCTATATCGCATTACCGATGGTGGCATTACATCGTATTCGTCACTTTTTGGCCATGATGTCAGATACCACGGTAGATACCTATATTGTTCCTGATTTTTATACCTACAGTAACAATATGTCCAAGCTGCGCTCGATCCACAATCTGCAAACCATTGGCATCTTTAGCTCACCGTTTGAAGGGGCCGGTTCATTTATTAAACGTGCGGAAGACCTGATTCTCGGTAGCATCATTATGGTGATGATCTCCTCATTGATGTTAGCGATTGCTATTGGTATTAAACTGACCTCCCGTGGCCCGGTGTTTTTCAAACAAGATCGATACGGCCTGAGTGGACAAAAAATTAAGGTATGGAAGTTTCGCTCGATGCGAGTTATGGAGAATTCCGATACGGTTATCCAGGCCACCAAAAATGATCCACGCGTGACAAAATTTGGTAGTTTCTTGCGACGCACTTCTCTGGATGAACTCCCGCAATTCATTAATGTGTTGCAGGGAAGTATGTCTATTGTCGGTCCCAGACCCCATGCGGTTACGCACAACGAACAGTACCGTAAACAGGTCGAAAATTACATGATCCGCCATAAAGTTAAGCCGGGGATCACCGGGCTTGCGCAGATTAACGGTTTCCGTGGGGAAATCGATGCACTTTATAAGATGGAAAAGCGCGTTCAGTATGATATCGAATATATTCAAAACTGGTCGTTATGGCTGGATATAAAAATTATTATTAAAACTATTTTCAAAGGATTTGTCGGTAAGAATGCATACTAAATTAATAGTTATTACCGGAATCGTGATATCGCAGTCCGCATGGGCTGATCTAACGCCGAAATCACACATTGGCTTTGCGGGGATCGACTTCCAGGGCAAAGTTGCTGTGGATTACGGTTATGATGATAACGTGACTTATCAACCCCATAACCGCGATGCGATAGGTTCAGCTTTCCAGAGCGCGGCACCTGTGTTTAGTATGATCGGTGAGCGCGGTCAGGATAAATATTTGCTAATGTATTCAGGTGATTATCGTAACTACTCAAGCAATTCTGCCGATAACTATAACGACCATTTTTTCCGTTTTAACGGTGCCTGGCGTTATGGGCAAATGCACGGCTTAACCCTGAATCTGGAAGATTCAATTGGACATGAATCTCGCGGTCGCGATATCACTGAGGGTTTTTTGCCGAGCCAGTTCCGCCAGTATGGAATTAACTCTCCGCTGACGAATAATTTTATCAACAGTGAGTTGCGCTATAGCTATGGTGCACCAGATGGTCGCGGCAAAGCGGAACTGGCACTGTTATATAAAAAACTGACGTTCGGGAATACCTCGGATGTGCAGGATACCAGCCCGGATTTTTACAATTATATTCAGCAGCAGGAATGGCATGAAAATAGTCTGGTTGCTGAAGTTTTTGACCAATACACATCCAGAACGCGCTTTCGCTATAGTTTTATTACTAATCAGCGTCACTATGATAACAACTCAGAAAAAGACAGTAATGAATACTATTTGCTTTACGGTCTGAAATCGCAGTTGACGGGGAAAACCAACGTCGACATGAATATTTCGTGGCTGTACAAAACATTTGAAAATGCCGCAAACTCGAGTGATTTTAATGGTCTAAACTGGGATATAAAGGGGGAGTGGAAGCCGTTAAATCAGTCAGTCTTCACTGCCCACTCTGCTCAAAGCATTAAAGACCCCTCGGAAGTTGGGGGGTATATTTTAGTGACTGAGTATGGGATTTCTTACCAGCATTTCTGGCTGGGTAATCGTTTTTCTACTTTGCTGGACTACTCATACACCACGGAAGACTATAAAAAACAGAACAAGGATCGACATGATAAAAATGGTGTATTTAGCGTAACCATGAGCTATGACTACACGCCGTCTGTCAATTTTGAGATTAAATATCAATTAGATACCTTGAATTCGAATAAGGATACTGATTCGTTTTATATCGGTCCCAATGACAGTCAGGAAGTCATTAGAACGTTGGGTTATGATAATTCTATGATTATGCTTAAAGCTAAGGTTCAGATCTAAAATGAAAATAATAGAACTGTGCGCGTTTTTGCTATTCAGTATCCTGTTGGTCGGATGCACAACGTCCAGGCCACCATTAATGGACGATCCTGCTGCGGTGGCAGAGGATTACCGAATTGGGGCGGGGGATACTGTCAATATCGTTGTTTACGGGGAGCCCGAGATGACGATGAAATTTATCGTGGATAAGAGTGGAACAATAAACTTCCCTTATATCGGCGTGTTGGGTTTAAAAGATAAAACACCAGAACAGGTGAATATTGAATTAACTCAACGCTTGCGCAATGGGTATATGGTTAATCCCATGGTGACAGTGAGTCTTGCCGAGTTCCGCAAATTCTACGTGTCAGGGGAAGTGAAAAGCCCGAATGGATTCGCCTGGGAGCCGGGACTTACGGTAGAGAAAGCGATTGCTCAGGCGGGTGGATTTACTGACCGTGCAGATCGCAAAGATATCAACATTCGCCTCTCCGGTAGCAACCAGCTACTTGAGAATGTTGATTTAACGCACTCTGTTCGTCCTGGGGATGTCGTGATTATTGGCATGGGGTTCTTCTAACGATGAAACTATCTATAGTGGAAAATGGCAAGCAACGAGAAAACTCCGTCGATTTCTCCCGCTTTGCCAAAGAACTGAAAAAGAACGCCTGGAAAATCGCGCTGGCCGGCATTATTGCCGGGGTTGTCGCGTATCCATTAATCAGCATGATGTCATCCAAATATGTTTCGACTGCCACGGTGTTGATTAAGGCTCAAGCTGATAATGTGTCGCCCTTTCCCCAGGTTGATGGTTTTGATTCAACGCGGAGTGGTTACTACGAAACACAGTATGCATTGATGCAGTCTCGCATTATCCTCGAGCAGGCGGTCCGCGATCTGAAGCTGGATGAAAACCCGGATTTTACCGGGATGAAGCCCGGCTCGGGCAGTGAAGATCAGCAACTGAGGGTTGATCAAGCGCTGAAAACATTGTCGAAAGACCTGAAGGTCATCGGTATCCGTACCACTAATCTGGCCTCTATTTCTTATGAATCTTCCTCGCCTCAACTTTCAGCTGAGATAGCCAATGGCGTCGCTCAGGCTTTTATCAACTACACGGTAGAACAAAAGCGTCTGAAAGCCGAGCAGGCTCGCAATCTCAACTTTGAAAAAATGGAAGAGATTCAGAAATCGATAGCGAAACAAAAAGAGGAAATGGATAGCTACCTGAAAAACTCTGGACTGCTGACCTTCCGTGGTATTGATGGTTTTGAAACAGAGCAGTTAAGCATTGTGACCAACCGTCTTGCCGATGCGACCCAACGCCGTGTCGCTGCGGAGTCTGTTTACAATGAAGTCAATAGCCGAGGGAAATCTTCAGGCGATATCATTTCGCTGCCATCAGTTTCTGACCATGCGCAGATTCAGGATTTACGCATTGCGCTGATTCAGGCGCAGCGCACATTGTCGGAACTGCGCAAAGTGTATGGCCCTAAAAGTGCCAATATTTTAAAAGCAGAAGCCGATGTGCAATCAATCCAAAATCAAACGGGTCGGGTGCTGGGTGAGCTAAAACTTGGCTTACGTCAGCAGTATTTGGCTGCACTGGCCGACGAAAAGAATTACCAGCAGCAGGTTGCTGAGCAAAAAGAGATCTTCCAGAAGATGGCATCAAAACGGGATGCCTATAACAGCCAAAAATTGGCGTTAGATAAAATGGAAGATCTGTATAAGACGCTTTATCAGCGGACTCAGGAATTGTCGCTGTCCGGGGTTAATGCGGATGCGGTGCTGTATGATCCCGCCGTTCCTCCGTTAAAGCCGTCTAAGCCGAATAAATCGCTGTTGCTCGTGATGGTGGTGATGTTGGTTGTGGTATTCAGCATCATGTATTTCATCGTCAAAGCGGCAATGGATAATTCAATTAGCACCCTGAGCCGTCTGAAGAAACGTCTCAATGTCGAGCCATTGGGCGAAATTCGTCGATTTACCGGTACTTCGGGTCGCGCACAGGTGCGGGATATGATACTGAAGAACCCGCTGAATGCCGATATCATCCACGGTATTCGCACCCGAATTATGCTGGATAACCGGCCGCTGCAAACGGTCGCTATTGCTTCGGCGGAGCAGGGGGAAGGGCGTTCCCTGTTGGCGAATCTGTTGGCCAGCTCATTCAGCTTCGATCAGAAAACGTTGCTTATTGATGCAGATTTCTTCAATACCAACGGCCTGTCTTCTGAACTGGCATCGGCGACGTCTGCGGGTGTGGCGGAGCTGTTGCGGGGTGAGGCTCCGCTAGAAAAAGCACGGGTTAAGATCGCTGAAAATCTTGATTTCATCCCCCACGGTAAGACGACCATTTCCTCTTTACTGATGCTGTCGTCAGAGCACGTTGAACCCGTGATGCGCGAACTGAAGTCGCAGTATCAACGCATTATTATTGACGTTGCAGCGGTGAATCAGAGTCAGGATATCCAACTGATCAAACGAGCCGTT
The DNA here is from genome assembly GCF_028069825.1 of Citrobacter sp. Igbk 14. Classification (NCBI taxonomy): domain Bacteria; kingdom Pseudomonadati; phylum Pseudomonadota; class Gammaproteobacteria; order Enterobacterales; family Enterobacteriaceae; genus Citrobacter; species Citrobacter sp. Igbk 14. The sequence continues at coordinate 17,118 of NZ_JANEWM010000068.1, read as the reverse complement.
GATGGGGTTATCTTTATCGTGAAAGCCGGGACCGGTTCTGCGGAGAATATCGCCGGCGCGCTGGATAAAATTGAGGATAATCAGGGCGTGGTGATTGGCGCTGTGTTGAATGCGGTAGAGGAAAAAAACCTTGAAACGCAGGAAGGGTTGCGCTCATTGAACTTCAATACTGACCAACTGATGACTACGCCAGGTCGTGTATGAGTTTACTGAAGAGCGCTTCTACGATAGCCAGTTCATCAGTCGTTTCGCAGCTGATTGGTGCGCTGTCTATCTGGTTGATCTCACATAAGTACGATATGGCAGAGGTTGGGCTGTATGCGCTCAACTACAGTATCGCGGTGGTGGGGGCACAGGTATGTACCTTTGCCTCCCAGCTTTTGATTCCCAAACAGCAGGATGACGAGCTGGCGCAAAATGTAGTGTTCTGTTTGCTGCAAAGTGCACTCATTGCATTACCGTATGCCGTCCTGACCGCGTGGTTGTTTCACCAGAACATACTGTTTCTCTATTTGCTGACGCTTTCAACGGCGTGGGCGTTAATATCGGAAAACTTATCGCTGCGGACAGCCAACTTTTATTTTCTGATCTTTCAGCGTATTTCTGTCTCTGTGGTGGTGGTGCTCTCGGTACTGCTCACGCACCAGGTACAGACATTTTACTGGTCATGGGCCTGCGCCATGATACTGCTGACCACTAGCTGTATTTTACATTCGTTTGATATTCGCTCGGTGACGTCGCAGCATTTGCGCCCGGCAAGTAATTTGCGATTTTTTAAACAGAATATTCATCACATCACTAAAGTCGGTAGCGCTGAGGTGCTGGCAATGGCGAGCAGTAACTTGCCTATTATGCTGATTAACTTCTGGTTTTCGGCGCTGACGGCGGGGTATTTTTCCGTTGTAAGCCGGTTCTGTCTGGCACCGGTAGTGATTATCGGCAACGCGGTACGCAATACCATTTTTTCTAAATGGTCCATCGACTTCAGAAATAACACCTTCAATTATCAGGAGTATACGAAGGTACGTATGCTGCTGTTAGTGCTGGGGGTTGTCTGTACCTTAGGTGTCTTTATTTTCTATCCCATTGTGATGCGACTGGGTTTTAGCGAAGACTGGATTAACTCCATTGAGACGTCGCGCTACATGCTGCCCTATTTGTTCCCGGCGCTGGCGATAAGTCCTTTAACGGTGATTGAGCTTATTTTTGGCTCGCACCGCTATTTTCTGCGTATCCAACTTGAACAGTTGGCGATTGTGCTTCTGGCGTTTGTGGTCGTTCCCTATTTTTACCATGATTATGCGGCGTCAGTAATATTGTTCTCTTCACTGACATTTATTCGCTATGCGTTCATTTACCTGAAAATGAACAAGCGGGCCAATCTCCTGAAAAACAAGCCGGTGACGCCATGACACTGAATACCGGAAATTATTTACAGGTCTACACTTTTATAACGCTGATCCTGTGTGGTCTGGTGCAGTATTTCACCGGCATGCAATCCGTGTTGTGGATCCCGTTTTTCCTGACATTACTGATGGTGGGATTACTGGTGATGCAGACGCGAGACGGGGCGCTGCGTCTGGATGCACAGGAAACCATTATCCTTGCGCTGTATTTTTCCTTTCTGGTGCTGGCGGGAACATCGACCCTGATTCAGGGCGGGGTCACCGTGGCAATTGTGGCCTTCAAAAACGAAATCGCGTTATCGCTGGTGATGGTTTGTTTGCTGTTGGGTTTCTGCCGTGAATCGCAGATATATCGGGCGACGCGCTATCTGTACTGGGTGTTTTATGCGCAAATTCCGGTGATGATTTATCAGGTTTTGCTGGTTGTTCCTCAGCGTGTGGCTGTGCGCGGGGAAGATGAAAAATGGGACTCCGTGGTAGGCACATTCGGCGGAGACCCGATGGGTGGCGGCAATACGGCGGCGATGGGGTTATTTTGCCTGTTAATTATGTTGCTGAAACTCTCTGAATATAAGCACGGGCTTACGACGTTTAAATCCGCAGCGCTGCATATCATCCTTGGAATAGGGTTATGCATCATTGGTGAGGTCAAGTTTGTCATCCTGCTGTCACCGATATTTCTGGCATGGGTGTGGATATCGCCGAGCTATGTTAAAGATGTCAGTAAGGTAAACCTGAAGACGTTATTCGTCATTGTGGCAGGAATGCTGGTGCTCATCGGCCTGTCGATTATGATACTGGCCTGGTACTACTCTTCCGCTTTTGGCAGCGATCCGACGAAAGGCCCATTAAGCATTTTTATTGATTCATTGAGCTATATCTTTGATCCGAACTACATCATGTCGACCGGAGAGTTGGGGCGTTTCACAACGTTTCTGTTCTGGTTAAAAAATAACGATCTATGGGGACTGTCGGGCACATTATTTGGCTATGGGCTTAATGCTACAAACAGTGGTAGTACGGTCTCCCCTGGGTTTTTGAACATTATCTATAACCTGATTTTAGACTCGACTGCTCTGAGTATGCTGCTGTGGGAAGTTGGCATTATTGGCACGCTGCTGTTTATTGGCTTGTTTATTTATATTCTGAAAGTGTGCCAGCCAAAACCAGTATTGATGCTGGAACAGTTGGATAAACAGGATCTGCAGTTACTGAGCTTTGCGCCAGCATTTAACGCTTTCGCTATCAGTTGTTTAATCAGTTTACCTTACAGTCAGATATTGATGATTACGCCGATGTTACAGTTCCTGTTCTATTTATCGCTGGGGGCGAGCTTAGTGATTCGTCGAACCGTACTGCGCAGTGCAGGGGGATGGTATGGACAATAAACCATTTATTTCAGTGAGTATTAAAACGCTCAACGAATCTAAAGGCATTGAGAAAACGATCGACAGCATTCGGCGTCAGTTGGTCGGGTATCCGCATAAGATTATCGTGGCTGACAGTTTGTCGACAGATAACACCCAGCAGTTGGCTGCCAATAAGGGCGTCACGGTAGTGTCACTCACCGATCCTGGCGATCGCTGTTGTGGAGTGGGCCATCAGTTGGGTTATCTGTACAGCGAAGGGGAATATTTATTACTGATGGATGGAGATATGGAGCTGGAAGATGGCTTCATTGACCAGGCTATTGCCTTTTTGCAGGCAGAACCAAACTATGCCGGGGTGGCCGGTACCGTCGAAATGGATGATGCCGTTAACTATGAATTTAAGTCTCGTAAGCAGCGGATCAATAAAATCTATCCTCTTGGCGATAGCGATCATCTGGGGGGCGGTGGACTGTATCGTCGGTCGGCAATTGAAAAAATTGGTTATCTGACCAACCGTAATTTGCACGCGTATGAAGAGGCTGAGCTGGGTCTGCGTTTAATCGAAGCGGGCTATAAACTGCGGCGTCTGGATATTCCTTACTTCAGTCATACGTCACATACGCTGCCGACGTTTAAGATGCTGGCGCGCCGCTGGACCAGCGGTTATTACCAGGCTCCGGGTGAGCTTTTGCGTTGTAGTTGGGGGAAACCCTGGTTTTCCCAGTCATTCAACATCGTGAAGAATGAGGCGGTATTTGCGCTCTACCTTATTCTCTTATTTGTTGCACTGCTCACCTTTAATATCAACGTGTTTGCCGTTGCGCTTCTCCCATTACTGGCATTTGCCTTGTTGAAGATTGTGCAAAATCGCTCGTTAACAGATGGGCTGCAAAGCGTTATTAATTTAATCGTACGCTCAGCGGGGCTGATCAAAGGTATTTTTTATCCGGTACGCGATCCGCTGACTCCGCCCAACAGTAAAATCATTCATGAATAACCGGGGCAGGCGCCATGAAAGTATTATTAGTTAACAAGTTTTTTTTCATCAAAGGCGGCGCGGAAACGGTTTATTTTCAAGAACGCGACATGCTGAAACAGGCTGGTGTCCAGGTCATTGATTTTTCCATGCAGCATGAGAAAAATTTCCCCTCTGATTATGCGGATTATTTCGTCAGCAATGTCGATTACCATAAAGAGAGTAATCTGTTGGGGGGTATCAAAACCGCGGTTAACTTTATTCATAACACCCAGGCCTGCAAAAAAATGCTGGCGCTTTTACAAAAAGAACGCCCTGATATCGTTCACTTTCATAATATTTACCATCAGTTGACGCCGGCGTTAATTAAAGTGGCGCGTAATTTTGGTTGTAAAACGGTGCTGACGGCGCACGACTATAAGATTGTCTGTCCCGCATACTCCATGTTACGTGATGGGAAGGTGTGTGATGCCTGTATCACCGGTACCGTTTTCAATGCCTTCCGCTATCGCTGTCAGGAAGGCTCTGCCTCGAAAAGCTTGCTGCTCTCGTTAGAAGCAACCTGGCAATACATTGCCCAGAATTATCAGGCTCTGGATGTGATTGTTTCACCCAGCGTCTTTTTACGCGGCGTGTTACTCCGAACGTTGCCAAAATCGCGAATCGATGTGATCGTCAATGGTGTTGATGATAGCCAGCCCATCGATGAGGTCGTCGATGACGGTTATATACTGTACTTCGGCCGCCTGAGCCGTGAAAAGGGTGTGGCAACGTTGCTGGCCGCTCATCAGAAAATGCGTAACCCGGCTCCGCTGAAAATAGTGGGGCACGGTCCGTTGCATGACGAGTTAGTGGCGAAATACCCGGAAGCTGAGTTTTTAGGTTATGTACAACAAGGGGATGCCCTCAATACGCTCATTAAGCATGCTCGCGTGGTGATCCTCCCCTCTGAATGTTATGAAAACTGCTCAATGGCGGTGCTGGAGGCGATGTCTTTCGCGAAACCGGTGATCGGGTCGCGCATTGGCGGGATCCCCGAACAAATACGCGACGGTATTGAAGGGCTTTTATTTGAGCCGGGTAATGCGCAGGAACTGGCGAAGGCGATGGATGCTCTGGTTGATGACCCGGATAAAGCACGCGTCATGGGCTTACGGGGGCGTGCGCGCCTGAGTGAAAAATATGCGCTTAGCAAACATATGGATACCTTACAGGCGCTATATAAAGAACTTCTGAGCAGGCCATAGAATGAGTAAAAAAATAACGGTTTTTGGTACTCGCGGTATTCCGGATGTCCTGGGCGGTGTGGAAACCCACTGCCAGAATCTTTACCCGGCGATTAAACAACAGTTTGACGTTGATATTTGTGTTATCGCCCGCTCGCCGTATGTTAGCTACAAACGATCTTCTTATAAGAAAGTTGAGACCTATGCGCTGTGGGCACCCAAAAAACGGTCACTGGAAGCGATTGTGCATTCCGTTTTAGCGGCGTTTAGAACCTGTGTCGATCGTTCTGATATTGTGCATGTCCATGCTATAGGGCCGGGTTTGGTGATCCCATTATTACGCGTGTTAGGTAAGAAGGTGGTTTTTACCCACCACGGGCCTGATTACGATCGTCAAAAATGGGGATTTGTCGCCAAAAAAATATTGCTGCTGGGTGAACGCTGGGCGGTAAGATATGCCAATGAGGTGATAGTGATTTCTGAGGTCATTAACCAACTGATTCAGAAAAAACATGCTCGCTATGATGCGCATTTGATTTTCAACGGTGTCAATAAGCCCCGTCCGTTGTCAGATCAAACCCTTCATGCCACGCTTTCCCGCTTTGGACTCGAGGCGAAAAATTATTTCGTGGTGGTCGGACGGTTTGTGGAAGAAAAGGGGATGCATGATGCGATCTCCGCGTACAAACAAAGTGGTTTGCAACAGCCGCTAGTGCTCATTGGCGATGCAGATCATCCAACGGAATACAGTATTCGACTCAAGCAACTTGCCGCTGATACCCCTGGCGTGGTGATGACCGGATTTTTAAGGGGAGATGAACTTCAGGCGGTGTTTTCGCAGGCCAGGCTTTTCGTTATGCCTTCCTACCATGAAGGGCTACCGATTGCGCTTCTGGAGGCGATGTCGTATTCCCTCCCTGCGGTGGTGAGCGATATTCCCGCAAATTTGGAAGTGCAGTTGCCGTCTGAGGCCTATTTTCGGGTCGGCTCATTGTCCAGCCTTGCTGAGAAATTAACTGCCTGGGCCAGCGCAAATAGCGTGGACTATCGTGTCTATTTGCAAAATTATGACTGGCAGGAAATTGCCAGAAAAACAGTCAATGTCTATCACTCAATTGATAAAGATATAGGTTAATTTTGACCAGTCCTCAGAATCGCCCCCCCGTCATCGAACGATTTTATGCGCAACTTGATGAGCATATATCGGAGGGACTGACTCCGGAACAAAAAGACGGGATCGAGAAAGCGATCGTCGCCAGCACTCTGGCATCAAGGCATCGGATCGATATTCGCAGAAGTTTTCCATTTTTCGGTAAACGCTTTTATCTGGTTTTTTTATTCGGCAGAGACTTACGTCAGCGGCATCGTCAGGAGTCGACCTTATCGACCATGTTGCTAACTTTTTTGTTGCTGCTAGGTACGCTGTTTGTCACCTGCTGCGTATTACTGACGCTATACATGATCAAATCCGCATTGGGTATTGATGTATTCCAACATTTTCACGTGGGTATTTGGGACTGGTGGTTAAGCCTGAAAGACCGCTAGTGTTAACAAACCTGTGGAGGCGTCACTGCAATGAAGTGTAAATGGTTTTCTGCGCTGTTGTGTCTGTTCTGTCCGCTGACGGTATTGGCCGCATTAACGACCGTAACCCCCAAAGCATTGACGGGCCCACTGACAAACCCAGGTATCGGGGTCGCCAGTTTTCATCAGGGATACGGTGAAACGCTTGGACTAGCGGATTATCCCGACACAGGCTTTGAATATGAGCGCTTTTACTGGCGTGACCTTGAGCCTGTCGAAGGCCAGTACAATTTTGCACTGGTTGATGACGCCTTCAGGTATGCCGCGGCACATCGACCGGCGATGAACGTCGGACTGCGGTTTATGGCGCTTGCTGAGCCGGAAACGGGTTCACAAATTCCCGACTGGTTGATTAAAAAAGGCGTAAAGGGAACCTGGACGCCTGACAAAAAAACCTTTATCCCTGATTTAGACGATCCCCTATTTATTGAATATAGCCAGCGCCTGCTGAACGCAATGGGTAAACGCTATGATGGTAACGAGAACCTGGCTTTCGTGGATATCGGCATGGTGGGGTCGTGGGGAGAGTGGCATAACAGCAACTTCCCGATGCTGAAGCCATTGCTGGAGCGCTACACCACGGCGCAGTTGGACCGCTATGTGACGATGCATTTCTCTGCTTTCCCCAGTACGCCAAAAATCATGTTAATGAGTGGTGGGCAAAGTCTGGCGAATGCGGTCGCGCGCGGGGCGGGCTGGCGTGCGGACTGCCTGGGCGATCTCCGCGTGTTTTCTGCTTCATGGAATCATATGGCGGATGATTATCCGCAACGGCTGCAGGCCGCACAGAAAAGCTATTCAGGATTTAACGATGCCTGGAAACATGCGCCAGTGAGTTTTGAGATCTGCTCGTACATGCAGGACTGGAAAAATACTTTTCACTATACGCGAGAGGAAGTGCAGGGGATTTTTGACTGGGCGGTGAAGCAACATACCAGTACGATTAACCTGAAATCGAGAACAGTGCCCCGTGAGTATCGTCCGATTGTCGACGAGGCACTGACAAAACTGGGCTATCGGTTTCGCTTAGCATCTCTGAGCCACGAGTCAGTCTGGGAAGGTGGACAAGAACTGACCCTGACAAGCACCTGGTATAACGAAGGGAACGCGCCGATTTACCTTCCCTACACGCTGGCATTTCGCCTGGTCAATGAGGCCAATAAGGTGGTGGCACAAGGGAATGTCCCGGAAGATATACGTCACTGGCTGCCCGGAAAACACCCACTGAGTTACCCGATGCCGATGCCTGGGACGCTGCCAAAAGGGAAATATGCTATTGAAGCGGCGATTGTGGATAAATCCGGTGCGGCAAGAATTAACTTTGCCAATGAAGGGAAGCTGAGCAACGGTTGGTATCGCGTCTCCGCGGTAACGGTGGAATAGCCTGCCGTAGTAAGGAGCCTGTCAATCAGGCTCCTTGTCGTTGAAAATTAAACGTGATAGCCATCCGGATTGTTTTTTTGCCAGTTCCAGGTATCGCGTATCATTTCATCCAGATTGTAGATGGCCTGCCATCCCAACTCTTTTCGTGCTAACGACGGGTCTGACCAACATTCGGCAATATCCCCGGGCCTTCTGGCCACAATCTTATAATTAATTCGGGTTTGCGCCGCTTTCTCAAAGGCTGCGATCAGGTTAAGTACGGAATACCCGATACCGGTACCGAGGTTGATGACTTTGTATGCCGCACCTTTTTGCTGACAATCCAGTGCCGCTAAATGACCAGTTGCCAGATCCATCACATGGATGTAATCACGCACACCGGTGCCGTCGGGGGTTGGATAGTCATTTCCATAGACCGACACGCTTTCCAGCTTGCCAATCGCCACCTGAGAAATATACGGTACCAGATTGTTGGGGATACCATTCGGATCTTCGCCAATCCTGCCCGATGGATGCGCGCCGACTGGGTTAAAGTAGCGTAGGCAGGTGATTCGGAAATCGGGCTGTGCGCGGGAAAAGTCTGCCAGAATTTGCTCGACCATGAATTTTGATGTGCCATACGGATTGGTGGTACCACCGGTTGGCGATTGTTCACTTAATGGAACGCTTTCCGGGTTGCCGTATACCGTGGCGGAAGAGCTGAAAATAAAGTGTTTCACCCCTGCAGCTAACATCTCACGCAGCAAAACCAGCGTGCCGGTGACATTATTGTCATAGTAGGCCAGCGGCTCTTTTATTGATTCTGAAACTGATTTTAGTCCAGCAAAATGAATGACATCGGTAATGTTATGGTTAGAGAAAATCGTTTTCAGAACATCGTTGTTCAGCACATCAGCGATATAAACGACGGGCGCTTTGCCAGTCAGTTCCGCAACCCTGTCCAGGGATGTTTGTGAGGAGTTGGAAAGGTTATCGATGACCACAACATCATCACCTCTTTCCAGAAGCGCCAGCACGGTATGTGAACCAATATAACCAGCACCACCAGTGACTAGAATTGCCATACAGTCTCCAGATATATTTTTTGCAAACTATCATTAATTCATTAATGCCACCGGCATAAATAAACGTTATTGGTGGCGTCGGTTAAGGTAATAATTCCGGTATTTCACCCTGCATTTATAAGATATTTTTTTAAGTATAGAAAATAGGCTGAATTTACTTATCTTACTGTCATACACGATATAGTTATCGGTGAAGTTGAGTGTGTGAACGCCCTCGCTTTGGTTAATGCTGGCATTGATCTGCGTAATCAAACGCTCATCAAAGCTGGATGCGTTAAGCGTGATTAGCTCTTTGATATAAACTGACTTTCCGTACGTCTCTGGTGTGCATTCCTGGGTGAGGAAATAGAGTTTATTATCAACGCAGTGTGGTGCGCCAGCGCCCCGTGGGTGTTGATTCGACAGGTTAAGCGTGGGCTCGATTTTTTGCCATGGTCCGGTTACATCACTGGCAGTATGGATAACTAGCTCATCTTCCATCGTGGTGGATAAAAGATAAAGATTTTCATGCAATGAGACGACGACGTTATCGGTGAGCGCCTGGTCCGGTACTAATACTTTTACCTGTTTCCAGCGCGTAGGGAACGCTATCGACTGGAATAAGATAACCTCTTTCCTTTCTGAAGACTCTGGGATCATGAAAAGCTGATCGTTGCTGTAAAATAAAAAAGGAAATGATAAATGGCATTTTAGGTTATCAAAACCATCGAGTTTCACATCCTCAAGCTCAACCAGGTTAGCATCAAGGATACGGCAGCGCAGAATACCTTGCGAATTACGAAAGCTTAGTGCTTCATAAAAAACATAAACTTTATTGTCTTTTTCAATAATGAAAGGATCGGCCTGAAAGGTATATTTCTTTTTGAGCTGTTGGGCTCGGGTGTTGTTCAGAATTTCCAGCGTGTTAGTGGGAAAGGTATGCGAACCATTATTTTTTAGGATCATAATATCCCACGACTCATGAAAAAATAACATATTAATCAGTCTGTTATTTTTCGTTCGCATGCGTAACGGCTCCTTTTTATCGCTTAATCTATTGCGGGTTCCACGACGGCCACACTGATGGCTAGTTTAAAAGCTAGTCGCAAGAGGAGTGTTTGTCTACTGACAGAAATCGTAGTGGGAGGATTGCCAGAGCATCCGTGCTCCAGTGCTGATTTACTCGAAATGGACGTGTGGATTATCGGCCAGCGAAACGTAAGTTTTGCTGTTCTTATCCAGCGTACGAATTTCTCCGCTTTCGATGTCGTAGACCCAGCCGTGCAGACGAATCGCGTTGTTACGCAGACCAACAGCCACGCAAGGATGCGTTTTAATGTTGTTCAACTGGGCAATCACGTTTTCTTCCACCATGGCATTCACTTTATCGATTTCGTTAGCCCAGGTTTTCTTTTCAACCACGGCTTTTGCGGCATCGGCATAGTGCAACCAGTGGGCGACAGCAGGCATCGGATCCAGGGGTTGGCTTTCTGCGATGGCTTTCATCGCGCCGCAGTTGGAGTGACCACAGATAACGATATCAGTCACGCCTAAAGCAACGACCGCGTACTCAATGGTGGCAGACACGCCACCAGGTTCCGGGCCAAAAGACGGTACGATATTACCGGCGTTACGGATAACGAAAAGCTGTCCTGGCTCTTGCTGCGTCACTAACTCTGGCACCAGTCGGCTGTCAGAACAGGAGATGAAAAGCGCTTTAGGATTCTGGCTGGATGCCAGGCTGCGGAAGAGTTCCTTGCGTTGAGGGAAAATCTCTTTTTGGAAGTTGAGGAAGCCCTCAATGATATGTTGCATAGCAGTGTCTCTTTTCTCTGTTTAAGCAGGTTATGATGAAGATCACACTTTCCAGTTTAACACCAGCCGACAGAAGGGAAAGACTTTATAGCAGTTCGGTCACTATCTTTGGGCAATGTTGCCCTGACGAAGCAGGGCAAGCGTAGCGGTCTGCGTTACATGTTCTGCCGTTTCTGGTATGCCGTTTTTAGTCTGTTCATTGCGTCCACCAGGACGGCGCGCGGGCAGCCAACGTTCAGACGCATGTGCCCCTCTCCGCCTGGGCCATATTGTGACCCCGGCGACAGGCCGAGTCTGGCTTCATGGACAAAAAAATCGCGTAGCTGCGTCTCGTTAAGCGCCATTTTTTCAGCATTCAGAAAGAGCAGATAGGATGCGCCACCATAGACAATTGAGATCAACGGACAGTGCATTTCGATTTCACTTTTAACAAATGCCACGTTATCAGCCAGATAAGCTAATAATTCCCGGTGCCAGTCACCGCAATGGGTATAGGCGCTATAAATCGTTGCCTGTTGCAGTGAGTGAGTCTCTGCAAGATAACAGTTATCGAGAAAATGATAGAACCGGTGACGCAGTTCATCATTCTTTATAATGGCTATTCCTCCCTGGATCGCCGCCGTGTTGAAGGTCTTGCTGACAGAAGTCAGTACGATTGACTGACTTCCTACTGCGTCATCGAGGGTAAAAAAGGGCAGGTGTTGCTTACCTGGCAGAGTTAAATCGCTATGCACTTCATCGGAAAGAATGATGACACCCGCCTGCTGGCAATAGTGACTGATTTTTTCAAGCGTTTCCCGTGACCACACCATTCCACCAGGATTGTGTGGCGAGGGAAAAAGAAACATTTTGCACTGTTTAAGTTTCTCGCTGAAATCTTGCCAGTCAAATTCGTAGCAACCGTCTTTTTCAATGAGACGGGTCTGGAGTAAATGCCTGCCGCTGGTTTTCACCAGGTTAGGGTAGGGGTCATATATTGGGGTACAGGTTAATATATTGTCTCCCGTGCGGGTAAGTGCCAGCAAAGACATGACAATAGTTTTTATGACGCCGGGAACAAAATGCAGCCAGTGCGATTTAAGTTCGGCATCATACTGTTTTGCGTACCACTGGATAACGGACTCTTTCCATTGCGGATAATCCAGGTTATAGCCTTGCACTGGCTGCGACACCACCGAACGCAGTGTATTCATGACAGGCTCTGGCGTCAGAAAATCCATGTCTGCAATCCACAGCGGTAATACATCGGTAGTGCCGTACATTTGTTGCAATTGGCCGTATTTACGGCAATTAACATCCCTTGTGACAAGATCATCAAACAAAGACATTGCTAACTCCTGGAAAGTCTCTGAAAATAGTTTACGCAACGCAAAAAGCGCAGAATGTTTATGTATATCTAATTGATATATTAAATTTACCCTGGTGATAGCTAATATTTATCTGCGTATTAGCCTATGATTTTTGCTCAACCATATGCTCTGTAGCTTCATTAGGTTCATATTTAGCAATACCGATACCCGTTGCCGCCCATAGCAGGGCAAAAATAACGCCGCTGTAGCAGAGGATTGCCCATGGAAGGTAATCAAGAGTAGTCACGCCCAGCATAGTGGCGCAATAAACACCAGAAGCAGACCACGGAATAATAGGTTCGACAACGGTTCCGGCATCTTCGGTAGTTCGCGAGAGGTTCTTCGCGGCCAGTCCACGTTTTTTGTATTCATCTTTAAAGGCATCACCGCACAATAACAACGGTAAGGTTCCATTGGCGGTACAGGCGCAAATGGTGAACGTCGTAACAATGGTGGTAGCGACTAAGCGGAATGTTGATTTAACCCCTTTTGTCAGCGCGTTAATGACCGTGTGCAGGGAGCCTGTCGCGCTCATGGCACCAGCAAAACTAAAGGCGCTGAAGACGGTCACAAAACTGCTGAACATAGAGATTGCGCCGCCTCGCTCTAATAAGCGTGAGACATCAGATGACAGTGCAGGAATATGATCTCCGGTGAGCATCGCGAGCTTAAAGCCGCTGACCACGGATTCGCCGACCGAAGATGCGCTGAATTGTTGAAAAACCAGAGCCAGAATCATTGATACGATGGTGGACAAAAACAGCATCGGGATAGGCGGTTTTTTCGACAGTGAGCCGTACAAAACGATAATCGGCGGTAGCAACAACAGAAGGTTGAACTGATAAATCTGGCCGATAGCGTTCATTAAATGAGTGATATTTTCTGGTGCACTGGCAGAGGCATCAATGCCCATACCCATATAGCTATACACCACGCAGCAAATAATAAATCCCGGGCCGGTGGTCCATAGCAAATGGCCAATATGGGAGTATAGATTTACACCGGCAGCCAGCGCCGCCATATTGGTTGAATCAGAGACAGGCGAGAGTTTATCGCCAAACCAGCACCCTGAAACAATGGCGCCGGCGGCGATGGGTAGAGAGACATTAAGGCCAATGGCTACACCAATCATGGCAATTCCGACGGTACCAATGGAACCCCACGACGTGCCGGTACACACTGAAATTAATGCACCCAGCATAAAGGCTGAAATATAAAAATACTGGGGGTTAATCCACTTCAAACCATAATAGATCATCATCGGGATGGTACCTGATACCATCCAGGAGCCAATCAAAAAACCGATACTGGCGACAATCAGAATGACTGGCAGTGCTTCTGATATTTTATTGCAAATCGATTGCAGAATATCATCCCATGTATAACCATGAGCAATGGCGATAAATGAAGCGGCTGCCGTTCCCATCAGGATCATAGGTTCGGCGCGAATATTGAATATAAAATATCCGATGCTAATCCCGCCCAGCATGATCACCATCGGTAATACTGACCAGAAGAAAGAGAGTTTTTTTCTGTAGTGTGAGGTACAGCTCTTTTGTTCCATAATTCCATCCCAATCGTTAACGGTTAAACAAGCCAAAGAAATACCTGCTACAGGCCAATCAATTACAGAATGGCGTAGTTACGTGAGTTGATAATTGAACTCTATTTTATTAACTGTTTCAGGCGATCTGTTCTGGCCTGCTGTTATGATGTTCATATTTCAGCAGTAAAATAAGAGATAGATTTTATAGTCAATTATCCCTCCGCATAAGGTGGATGATTTCGGCGTTGCTGACTGAGCTTGCGATACTGCTGAGGCGGCATACCGACGTATTTATGAAATGAGCTATAAAATCGACTGCTGGAGCGAAAACCCGCAATCATCGCGATATCCAGAATGGTTTTATCGGTGTCGCTGAGTAATGCCCGTACATGGTTGATACGCATCGCCGTAATATATTGTTTCATCGTTAGTTGCATTACGCGATGAAAAATACCCATTGCATAATTAGGGTTAAGTTTGACGTGATCGGCAATGGCCTCGACGGTCAGCAATTTGTCACAGTTGGCGGCAATAAATTCCAGCATCTGGCTGACGTAAAATTGTGAATGCCGCGAAATGCTGTTCTTCTGGGTCCGTACAGTTTGGTTTCCCAATACTGTCCGCCAGCCTGAGAGGCTAAACCGCTTGAGCATCAGGGCGATTTCATCAATGGCTAACTGACGAATCTGTTCGTTATCGCTGTTGAGCTCATTTTGCCAACGTTGAACCTCAAAAGCGCTAAGCTGCTGGGATGCCGACGAGGTAATCACCCTGCCGTGCGTCACGTGATTAATCAGCTCTCTATCCAGCGGCCAGGACAAAAACAAATGCATGGGCAAGTTGAAGATAGCCATCTGCTTGCAGTGCCCTGCATTCGTGAGCTGATGGGGGGTACACGCCCAGAACAGTGTGATAAAGCCTTGCTTGCTCTGTACTACTTCGTCATTGAACAGGTACTCAACATCACCATCAAATGGCACATTCACTTCAACCTGCCCATGCCAGTGACTGTAAGTCATGGCCAGCGGCTCCCGCAGCTCGACATCCATACGCTGATACTCTGAATAGAGTGCCAGTGGGCTACGAGTCTTTTTTTCATAGCTGCGACACATATGGGGATCATGCGGCAGCTGCGGAATACTTTTAGCCATTACGGGTTGGTTCCTGAAAAGTGAATTTGACCATGAGGTAGCGCCAAAGCATGAACATAGCTTAACCGAAAAAAATCACCGTTTTCTCTCCATTTTCGCGAAATTATTCCCAAAAACTCAGATCCTGTGCCTGTTGATTGCCGATCTGAGATAGCGGGAATGGCGAGGTTTAATTTTAAAAGCGCTCAACCATAAGGCACTTTGCTGTACCTGCTGGATGGCGGCTCTGACGCGCTATCCGGCCTACTAAAGCCTGTGAAACGTAGGCCTGATAAGCGCAGCGCCATCAGGCATTGACTGCCCGTGGCGGACGCAGGGGAAATCATAACCCGTACAGTTTTATTTTTCGGTACAGCGTGGCGATGCTGATCCCCAACTCTGTCGCGGCTTGTTTCTTACCTTCAACGCTTGAACCAAATCGCTGTATAACGTTTTCAATGGCATCTCTTTCTGCTTGTTTACCCTGATGGGCAAGCTGGCGAGGTTGCGCCATCATTGTGCTTTTTCTGCCATCGGCTGCGGTAAGCAGGTAAGGGGGCAGATGGCTGGCGTTGATCCCGGCGGCTTCTCCGCGCATGACAAAAATGTACTCGATGACGTTGCGCAGTTCACGGATGTTGCCCGGCCAGTGCCAGGCATAAAGACGGTTAATAACATCATCGGGAAGTTTTTGCGGCGGTCGCTGGTAGCTTAGCGAAAACTCGTCGGCAAAATATTGTGCCAGGACGGCGATATCCGCCCGTCGTTCGCGCAGGGAAGGGAGAACCAATGGCACCACGTTCAGGCGATAGAAAAGATCTTCACGAAACTGATTATTCTCGACCATCGCGCTGATGTTTTTGTTGGTTGCGGCAATAATCCGCACGTCAATATTGATGGTGTTATTGGACCCCACACGGGTGATGGCTTTTTCCTGCAGTACCCTGAGCAGCTTGGCCTGCAAATGCAGTGGCATATCGCCAATCTCGTCGAGGAACAGGCTACCCCCATTGGCCAGCTCAAACTTTCCCACTCGTCCTTTGGGATCGGCACCGCTGAATGCGCCGCGTACGTAGCCAAACAGTTCGCTTTCCAGGAGTTGTTCAGGGATAGCGGCGCAGTTGATGGTCACGAAGGGGGCGGCTTTACGCGGACTGCTCTGATGAATGGCAAATGCCACAACCTCTTTACCTGAACCACTTTCCCCGGTGATCAGTACACTGGCATAGCTGTTGGCGATTTTGCCAATGGTACTTCTGAGTTGTTCCATTGAGGGGGAATGGTCAATCAGACGTACCTGTGTATCAGACTCATATGGCGAGGGGGCAATCGTGCTCAGGTAGTCGTGCGCATCGCGAAAGATAACCATGGTTAATCGGTCGTTATCCAGTGACGAGAGCGAGATTTGTTTACACAGCACATGGTGTTTTTGCCCTTCAAGCGTCAGCCATGCTTCCTCATCGCCATACAAGCTGTCTCCGGTCGTTTCAATGGTCAGGGGTAACCCCTGAACCTCACGGTTAAGTATGCGATCTGCTGAATGGTTGGCATGCCAGATGCGGCCCTTGCCATCAATGGCCACAACGCCGCGATCCATGGCATCAATCAGACGACGAAAGGCACCGAGCGTCTCCTGCGCGCGTAAGCGTTCCAGGCATTCAAAGACCTTACTGGAGATCATGACGGCAATTTGCTCTATAAAGGTGACAAATTTATCGATCTGGCTAAGCAAGGTGTCACGCTGTATTTGCGTGGAACAAATAATACCGATCACCCCAATGACACGGTTATTGAGAAAAATAGGGGCATTCAAATCCAGCATTTCAGAGCAGTAATGGTGTTTTTCACACAGCTGACATAGAGGATGTTCACCGGGGTTTTTGATCAATACCGTCTCACGGACCTGCAAAACATGCCGATAGATATAACCATTTTTTGCCACGTTCTCATTGAGCATATGTCGGTATTTACCGGTGCCAGCAATGCGCATTAAAGATTCATCAATGATTTCTACATCAGTCCCGGTAATGCCAGAAATAGCATCGGCATAATTGCATATATCATCCTGAATATTGCTCAGTACTGAAATCATGATACTTCTCCGGTAAGGTGTCTCATTTCTCAATGAAAATGATAAATAGGCGAATCATCGCAAAATTGATTTGCGAAAAATCAATCTACCGCATTGTTTTTGTATGTTTTTTTGATTTTATCCTTCGTGATCACACTATTTCTCATTTATGAGAATTTATCAAAATCAGACGATAAACTAACGCAGACTATTTTTACC
>NZ_JANEWM010000067.1:0-23293 GCF_028069825.1 Citrobacter sp. Igbk 14 | reverse complement strand
GCTCTATATGAGTAAAAATAATAAATTTAACGAATTTATATTAAATGAAGCGGTTAAACATGGTGCAAAAGCGATCATTCTGACAGTCGATTCACCTGTTGGTGGATATCGCGAAGACGATATAAAGAATAATTTCCAGTTCCCTCTCGGCTTCGCAAATCTTGAGATGTTTGCGAAGCAGAGTGATGACGGTTCAAAAACAGGCAAAGGTTCTGGTATCAGCGAAATATACGCACAAGCCAAGCAAGCCTTCACTCCGGAAGATATTAAATACGTTCACCAAATCTCCGGTCTGCCAGTCATTGTGAAAGGAATTCAATCGCCGGAAGATGCAGAGGTTGCTATTAAAGCCGGAGCTGCAGCTATCTGGGTTTCTAACCACGGGGGAAGACAACTCGATAGTGGGCCATCCTCATTTGATGTATTGCCCTCTATCGCAAAAGTTGTAAATAAACGCGTGCCAATTATTTTTGATAGTGGTGTACGTCGTGGTTCACATGTATTTAAAGCTATCGCTAGCGGCGCTGATATCGTGGCTATTGGACGTCCTGTCCTGTACGGTCTAAACCTCGGCGGAGCTCAAGGTGTTGCTTCTGTTGTCGAGCAACTCAACAAAGAATTAGTCATCAATATGATGCTCGGTGGAACCAAAGATATCGAACAGGTGAAAAAAACCAAATTGTTGACCTTACGTGATCTGGAAGAATAAGAGCATACTTTGGGTTAACGGCATGAAATATTAGCCCCCTCTATTCCACTCACCAGAGCCATTATTAAAGAATAGATAATAATGCTGAATACCGGCCACTATGGCCGGTATTTTATTTATTCACCATGAAGGAAAAACGCCTTAATATCCAAAGTTCAAGCAGGATCTAATCCTGAACATTAAATTGTGAAACGGTTCGCACGCATATGACAAGCATATTTTCAATATCGTCAAGGTTCAAGTCAGAAAAAATCGTGGTTGCACGTCTTTTCGGGTTTAACCCGTCGAAGTATGCTTTTCCCGACTCTCATCAGATTCAGGATCGCTTTTCGGCAGTTGTATTAATGCCACAATAGTCCCGACAACGGTCACGGCTACAACAATACCTATCCACACCCCGTAAAGCGCATACCCCATAATGAATCCCCCCAGCACTGGCGCGAATATATCCGTAATCGCATTCAAGGCCTGCGCGCTTCCCATTACGAGACCTTGCCGTTCATTAGGGGCATGAACTGACAGGGCGGCTAGATAAGTCGGTTTCGCCAGCGCATCACCAGTACTTATGCAGAGTACCGCAAGAGCAAGTACGGGGATGGTACTGGCAAAACCGGCTATCAGAACGCCACAACAAATAAGCGAGAAAATAAAAATAATCAGATTTCGCTCCGTTGCGTATCTGTTGAGCGAGCCCAGCAGAAATATCTGGACAATCACGTTAATGATACCATCAGCCACAATAATAAAACTCAGTTCCTTTGTACCGAACGCATGACTATTCCAGATAAATGTCTCACCAAGAAAGACGGGCATCTGTGAACTGTACAACCCATATGCAAAGCAATGGCACAGCATCAAAATAATCAGGGTACGGATCACAGGAGACATCAACACAGTACTGAAAGGGACTTTTCTAGTACCGTTAATTACTTTTTGCGGGGGAACCGACGAGGCGTTATTTAGCAGGAGCAATGTAACAACACCTGCTACAAGGGTGAACATCACCGCAGCGTATAATGGTGCGACCAGCGAGTATTCTGATAACAGACCCGCAAGACCGGCACCCAAAATGCCTCCCAACCCTACGCAGCCTGTCAGAATACCAATGGCCTGTCGCCGGTGCGATGGCAATGAATAATCTGCAATGTAAGCCGCTGCAACCGGGATATTTCCAGCCGTGATACCGAACAGCATCCGCGCCAGCATGACAATAATTATACCAGGGGCACTTGCCAACATAAGCAGGCTGACGGTGCCGAGGAACTGGCTCGCAAACAATATCCTTTTGCGTCCAAACCGATCGGATAGTTGGCCCAGCACAGGTGCTGAGGTGAACTGGATCAAGGCTTCAGTGGCCATTATTATCCCCAGAATGAGCGGAGAACCGCCCATATCCCGCACGTAGAAGGGTAACACTGGCAGTACCGCGGCCGTACCTGCGGCATACAGACTGACCATCACAAAAATAGGCAGGCACATACGCCATTCCTGAGTACTCATCTTCTCTGCGGCTATTTTCAGTGAGGGATTAATAGCCATCTCCGGCTCCTCCTGCATCCATGATGAATACCGTACGGCAGCGACTGTCGTCACAGCCCCATGCCCGTTCAAAGTCGGAAAATGGAACTGGGCTGTACGCTATTTGTAGCCCTGCAGGAATGGTTGCGCGCAGGACGTCACTTGCTATATCCATCAGACGTGGCATCGGGACACTGCCGTGACCGCTACCCATAATGTGTATCGCCGAGGACCGCAGAACGGAGCCAGGAAGCGTGATGTCAGGGGCCGAAACAGAACCGACCTGCACAAAGCGTACAGGGGTTGCTTCACGACCGGCTCGGGCAGCCGCCATTAACAGAAACTCAGCGATTGGCCCCCACAGGTAATCAATGACGATATCAATACCATCATGAAAGGCCTGCATAAGCTTAAACTCGTGGGTACTGGCGTTTTCATCAAGCAGAATTATCACGTCCGCACCAAGCATCTCCACTTCCCTGAGGGCACTAGCATTACGACCAGTGGCGATAATTCGACCTGCGCCGAGGTAACGCGCAATCTGAACAGCAAGACGGCCTGACGTACCGGTAGCACCGTTGATGAGAACAGTCTCTCCAACCTTTAGCGCTGCGCGTTCGGTAAGGGCCATCCATGATGACATGCCGGGATTAACGATTGCGGCAGCAGTGATATCATCAACTTCATCAGGCACCTGTACACATAGCGAAGGGTCTGTCACGGTCATATCAGCCATACTGCCATGTGGCGGTCGTGGTAGTGCAAAGTAAACCCGTTGACCATTACTGAGAGAACCAACACCATCGACCCCGGCCACAAAGGGAAATAGATTATCCGAACTGTAGTGCGTACCCGCAGCCCTCGCTCTGACGACGTTGCTTATCGCTGCAGCCTTTACCCGAATAAGCTGTTCGTTTCCTGCGGCAACTGGAATACCCAATCCCCCCAAAACGGGAGCCTTTCCCTCTGCAGTCACTAATGCAGCTCTCATGATTAACTCTCCGTGGGTAATAGGTGGACGCCCATACGGGCCATATATAAGTCGAATTTAGCGGTATGGTCCGTGTGGAAAAATGCGCCAATATACCCGTCCGGACGAATAAGCACGCATTCATCTCTCCTGAGCGTATAGGTGTCGTTAATCTCCCCCCAGGTATCAATGACATCACCACTCAATCCGATATAGTGGATATGCAATCCTGGGCGTGGCCTGATGCTCACACCGGCGACTTTACAGACCAGTAGCGTCCAGTGTGGGCCCCGAAATAACAGAAACAGCCGTGAAGGTTGACCCGCAGCACCGCAGAATCTGGCATCTGGAGCACGGTCTCCCGCTCTCAGTCCCGCTGTACGCTCTGGCAGTTCCTTTGACAGCGGAGATTCTGGGTAGCCAATATCAAGCTGGCGAACATCCCGGCCACGTTGGAATGAACCACGCTGTCGGTGCTCATCAAGCAAGCGGGTCGACAGACACAACATATCTGCAGCAACCTGCCGACGTTCAGTCTCATAACTGTCGAGAAGATCTTCGCGTGCACCCTGCAGTGAAGCGGCCAGCTTCCACGCAAGATTTGAGGCATCCTGCACACTGGTATTAAGCCCCTGCCCGCCGGTTGGTGGATGCACGTGTGCGGCATCACCCGCAAGAAAAACTCTACCGACACGGTAACGTTCGGCGAGGCGCGCGTTCATATGGTAATCTGAGGCCCATGCTACCGACTGCACCAAGATGTTCTGTCGTCCCGTTCGCGTGGCAATTAGCGCAGTCAGCCCCCCGGCTGACAGGTCTGTCTGTGCATCCGGTAAAACAGGAGCCTGTATCTGAAACAGACCGGTACCCGCTAGCGGACATATCGTGAGCATCCGTTGCATATCGCCCTCACCGAACTGATGCCAGACATCCCGGCTGAGCCCGGTTAATACGACATCTGCGACCAGAGCGTGCACGTTCAGTGTTTTTCCTGGGAAATCCACACCCAGGGTCTTCCTCACCAGACTACGACCACCATCCGCACCGACCAGGTAGCAGGCATGAACCGTACTTTCATTCTCATTAGCACAAGACAAACGCGCGGTGACATGGGAGTTGTTTTGCACGAAACCAGTCAGCCTGCAGCCGAATTCCACGTTATGGCCCAGTTCATTAAGTCGTTCACGCAGAATGCGTTCGGTAGTGAACTGCGGAACCATCAGGGGAAGGCTATAAGGCTCTTCTGAGGTCGGACTGACCTGCTCTGCAATATCAGATTCAGTGTAATTGCCGTTATCCCGATAACGGCGCTGGCGTGGGTACAATCCACCGGCCGCTACAACCCGATCCAGGACTCCAATATCTTCAAACATTTCCTGAGTACGGGGCTGAATACCTTTCCCCCGCGACCCAGGAAAAGGAACGGATATTTTATCAATGAGCCTGAATGTGACACCGCGGCGTGCAAGTTCGATGGCCAGTGTCAGGCCACACGCTCCTGCTCCGCAAATCAGTACGTCAATCCTGGAATGGCTTGTCATAAATGCCCCAATATGTGTATTATGCACTTAACAGGAGTCATACTATGTCATCAAATAAAAATGTGCAAGATACACATATTCCCGAACAAATGAAGGTGCTTCACAGTGCCCTGTTGACAATCGTCAGCGTTATGAACCAACCGCGCAATGATGAGAAAATGATCGAAGAGGCGGGGATTAAACTCGATCGCGCGCTCTTTTCTGTGCTTGTGGGGATAGAACGGTTGGGTCCCATAGGGGTAGTAGAACTCGCAGAGCGGACAGGAAGAGATTACACAACGATTAGCCGACAGGTCGCCAGACTGGAAAAACTGGAACTTGTGATCCGCCGGGAAAGCGATGCGGATCGCCGCGTACGTGAGGCGGTAATATCCGCGAAAGGCAAGGCGATGACAGATCTCATTGATGCCGCTCGTGAACGGATGGGCAATGAGGTTTTCAGGGACTGGAGCAGAGATGAAATTGATGTATTTGTGCGCCTCCTTGATAAATTTGCCCGTGCGCTTAACAAATAACCGGTGATATCTCCTGCATATTGTGGAGGCAGTCCTGGCCAAGAGCCTGGTTTTCGAACGGTTTTGTGCAAAGACCGCCACAGACACTGTGGCCACATCAACGATTGTCATTACGCTGATAAAACCAGGTTCTTAATTGCGAATGTATTTCAACAAACTGAGTTTCAATGAGTAAAACTATTGAAAAGCGTTAAGCCGTATCCCTTAGGATTCAGTAAATTGGAATACTTTAAGAAAGGTCATGGAGCGGGCGAAGGGAAATCCCCCCCGCTCCAAAGATCTCGTAATCCCATAGATTTATTAACAAAAATTTGACGCATTGATAGGAGGGTTTTGTAGGGGGAACTACAACTTTCTTGCAATGCCACCCCTCAAAGCGGACAGTTTTCGAGACTCCGGCAAAAGTAATAATTCTTTGAAGATGCAACAGAAATACGATTCAACTCACGCACTTTATGAACATTGATCTTAGTATCTGGAGCATTAGCAAAGAACACATGCTGAGGAGACACTGGAATAAAAGGCGTTAAACCATCACTATCTCCAGGATAGTAATCAGCAGCTAAAAACTCCCCCCTAGCAGCTGTCCATAATCCCCATCTTATTGGTTTCATGAAATGGCTAGCTTTATCGATCATCATTTGTATCTCAATACCTTTAGCGAAGTGATGCGGAAGTTCTCCACCTTCTGCAATAAATATTGCATGCTTACTTTCCACAATCTCTTGCTGATCGATAGTTAACCCCCCTCCTGTAACACCATTAAGTAGTAAATCTTTTTTCTCACCATCTCTTGCAGACCCTCTAAGGCGCCACAAATGGAAATAACGAGTTATAGCGTCATGATTTCTATTTATGATGGTGGTATCAATACTATCGATCACCTCAAAAAATGCGCTTTCTATACTGTTCATATAACCTTTTTCAGCGCGTTGATCCCAAGCTCTTTTTGCACAAAAAAGAGCAGCATCTGGCTTACGCTGCACCCATTGTGAAATTGATTTATCAAAAACGTTCACCAAACCTTTTTCACCGGCAAACTTTTTTATGCAATGAGCTGCGTGGATATGTTGATCAACAACTAATTGATAAGGATTTCTTTTTTGAACTCTTCTGAAATTTGGCTGTGTCATAATGATTTCCCAAGCGCCCATAACCGAAACATAGACGCAGACTCACCGCTAGGTGAAATATTAAGGTCTCTCCTCATCTCGATAAGCAGCAACGACAGTAACTCATCATAACGCTCAAGTGTTCGGCTCGGATTGTTTGACTTTGTCTCGTCCTGAAACCCTTGCAGGGCTTTGATCACTGATGCTGGTGCAACGAGATTGAGGTTATTGCAAGCTAGCGCAAACCGCTTTTGCCCTTGAAAATTATTGCCGCCTTCAAGAATGTCACTCAGACTTGAAACAAGTTCTTTATAGTGATCTAAGCGTTCTTTTCGTAACTCGGCTTCTCGATCACATTTTATTGTGAATCAGTAACCAACAACTGCAACTACTAATGCCGTAGAGGATGGTATTACTGTCGTGACAATTGCAAAAGCCATCAACTCACCCCCGCGATATATCAGTTCTTTTCTCAGATAAACGCCACTGTAACGCCTGCGTAACGCACCTGTATTTTTGATGTTTTATTAACTGTCATAGGAAGAAAGAGGCTGATGACACGAAAAATTATCAGGATTACATGAACACGGTTCATTCATCCAGCCTTAGAATTCTTACCCTTACACCTGACGCTACTTTCTCAGTTTGCCCCATCGCACCGCCGAAACAATACCCCAGTTGCCACTAGGATAGTGCCTGCGCCATTTTGCCGTCTCCATGCTGCGGAGCTTCTGAAAACGTCCCAAAGCGCTTCTGAGCGGTCTTATCACCCACACCAAAGTAACCATCTCTGGAACTCGCCAGGCCGGGGTGAAAACACGAACCATCGCTGCGTATGGAACGAACAGCTCCAGGTCATTATTTTCGGATGAGTCAGGCGCTAACAACTGCCACGACTCAACACTGAGAGCGTAAGCCAGCACCTCAATCGCATCCAGAGACGCATTAGAACCGCCGCGTTCAATGCGGCTCATATAGCTGCGTGCAAACCCACACCGATCAGCAAACGCTTCCTGACTCATTCCGGTAGCAACGCGCAACGCTTTTACCCTCTCGCCAAACTGTATTCTCAGGGATTTTTTCATGCACTGAATGTGCAATATTGACCACTGTAAGGCCTCGCTCTATATGAGACATTTTGAATCTAAAAGTCCTATTTGTGAGCACACTCTCCCCGCAAGAATTTTATATCACCACAATCAATAGATTCAAAAAAACACCAATAGTGACATATTAAATCCACAAAGTGTGATGATCGTCATTGGTTTGGCGTCGCCATCGTTCGCTATCAGACGCGATGCGGTTTGGAAAGTGAGGGAATCATGGCAGGAGCAGACTTTTTATTACCGATGTCAGCGGGAGCCACGCATAGCTGGGCCAGTTATGGTGTGGTAGCCCATCTTGTATCAAAGCAGCACATCGGCACGCGACGCGCAATTGTATAGAGGCTCTGGGCACTCTCTCATTGGTGCTGGGCGAATACCACTTCTCCAGCAAATGCGCGGCAATAGCTCTGGCATTTGCAAGGCGAGTTGTGCGGGTAGAAGCATGAATTTCACGCTGCCCTATCAGGGCGCGATAACGAACCGGAACGGCGATCCGCAGAACATAGATACCGCTTGGACGTCGATAGAGATTATCACGCTGCGCCATCACCTGTATGACCCCTTTGTAGGAGGATCACGAGCGCTGTCACGTATGAATCAGAAAAGGCGGAGGGATGAATACGTTAGGGAGTTTTTGGAGCGGGCGAAGGGAATCGAACCCTCGTATAGAGCTTGGGAAGCTCTCGTTCTACCATTGAACTACGCCCGCGAAGAGGTGCGTGGGCCATTATAGACCTTACGCACCCTCTGACAAGCCCAAACTATGCTAACTGCTGATAAAATAGCCTGTTAGCACTTAGGTTTACTCCCCTGCGGCGGTAAATAACGCAGTGGATCAATCGCCGTTGCGCGATAGCGAATCTGGAAATGCAGGCGTACAGATGCCGCATCAGTGCTACCCATGGTGGCAATTTTCTGCCCGGCCTTCACGCTCTGCCCGTTGTTCACCAGTAGCGTATCATTATGCGCATAAGCGGTAATGTAATCCTCACTGTGTTTAATCATGATGAGGTTGCCATAGCCCCGCAGCTGGTTGCCGACATAAACTACCTTCCCTGCCCCCGCCGCATAAACCGGTGTGCCGCGCGCAGCTGAGATATCAATACCCTTGTTGCCGCCATCCGCCGTTGAATAAGGCAGGATCACTTTTCCGCTGGCAGGCCACAGCCAGCAGCGTTGTCCCACAGGCGGCCAGGATGACTGCGGTACGGAGGACGACGGTCTGACTGCCGCTGTTTTTGTAGAAGATTTTGTGGTGCTCTTGCCGGTAGTCGGGCTGGTTTTCGTGCTACCGCTAAGCTTCAGCCTTTGCCCTACTTCGATGGTATAGGGAGGAGATATGTTGTTGAGACGGGCGAGATCCCTGACGCTGGTACCGGTAGAGCGCGAAATCGCGTACAGCGTATCGCCACGCTTCACGGTATACGTAGAGCCGGAATCAGATGAACTGGAACATCCTGCAACGATCAGGCTGCCTACCAACATTATCAAGATATAAAAGCGTTTACTCATCAGACATTCTGCACTAAACACGAACGTTCACCTCCAAACCAGAGGTAATTATCATACCAGCCAGCCGGACGATCCCCAATCGCTTCGGCTCAACCTGATGTATTAAACGGATATCCCTGTGCAATAATATCCATCAGCGCGGGCAAGTAAGGCATGGACGGTAATTTCACCAGCGCCGGATAAAATATTTGTGGCGAGGGGAATACATCCACCACGTAGCACTGGCTGAGTTTATCCGCGTCGACTTCTGAAGAGGGTAGCAATGTCGCGGCTTCAAGGCCGGACTCCAGCCAGTCGAGGATCACTCCCGGCTGTGTGATATGCATGATCACCCTGGCGTTCACACCAGATTTACGAAACAGATCCATGAGCATTTCGTAAGTCCCTGAATCCTTCGCCCTGTGCAACAACACCAACGGCAGTGCCGCCAGTGATGTGTAGTTATAGGGATTCGATGGTGGACCCGACAGACATTTTTTATTGATAACCGCCACCAGCTTAATCGGGTCAAAAGAAACATAATCAAAACCTTCACTACGATAGGGCCGTTGTATTAGCGCCAGGTCAATTCCACCTTCCGTTAATAACGTTTCAAGATGGCTAGAGTCAGTAACTGAAATATTTATCGTGGTTTCTGGATTACGTCGATGAACCTCCATCAATAACGCTTTAAAATAATTCTGATAGAGATGCGTTAATCCAATTCTTAATTCAGTTCGGTTTTTCTGCGCAATGTCTGCCGTTTCGCGAGCCGTATCCTCAACCTGACGTAATATTTCACAGCCTTTTCGATAGAGGAAAAATCCGGCTTCCGTGGGTTCAATACGGTTTCCGCGGCGCATAAAAAGCGATACCTGAAGTTCTTCCTCCAGTTCCTGAATTCGTTTACTGAGTGGCGGTTGCGCCATGTTCAGCGATTTCGCCGCCTGGCTGACGGAACCTTGCTCCACCACCCGACAAAAATACCGTAAGCGCTTCAAATCCATCATGATCACCTGTAGTTTCATTTATCTCCAGTATCACACTTACCTGGGAAAATAAAAAGCCAGCCCATTACACATCATATTGGTTAATCACTATTTAACACGTCATTAAAATAAACTTTTTTGATCTACTGACTATCCGGTAAACGGTATTTGTTTAAAAGCGCCATGGGAAATATTGTGCCGGCAGCGAAACTTCTTTTCCAAAGGAACATCCCATGGCAAATGCTGATTACAAAACACCCTCAACAGTGCATGATTTACGCTCCGCACTCGAACTTCTTAAAACACTGCCCGGCGAATACGTTGAGACCAATACCGAAGTTGACCCACACGCTGAACTCTCCGGTGTTTATCGCTATGTTGGCGCAGGCGGCACCTGCCAGCGTCCAACACGCAAGAACGGTCCAGTAATGGTCTTCAATAAAATCAAAGGATTTGCAGATATCAGCGTAGCAATTGGCCTGAACGGCTCACGTCAACGTGTCAGTCATTTTCTTCAGTGTGAACCTGAAAAACTGGGGCATCTGCTGAAGGATTCTGTGGAAAACGCAATCGCACCGGTAATAGCCCAGGGGAGTGCCGTATGCCAGAACGTCGTGCATCTGGCGAGCGATGCCGATTTTGACCTGCGTAAATTACTGCCTGCACCAACCAATACCGAAGAGGACGCTGGTCCCTATATCACTATGGGCCTGTGCTATGCCTCGGACCCGGAAACCCACGAATCCGACATCACCATTCACCGTCTGTGCGTACAGAGCCGTGACGAGCTCTCGATGTGGCTGACACCGGGCCGCCATATTGATGCGTTTCGTATGAAAGCAGAGGCTGCCGGACGGCCACTACCGATCTCTATCAGCATCGGGGTGGACCCCGCGATTGAAATTGCCGCCTGTTTTGAACCCCCCACTACCCCACTGGGCTTTAACGAACTGAGCATCGCAGGCGCACTGCGCGGGAAGGCGGTTGAGATGGTTCAGTGTAAAACCATCAACGAAAAAGCCATCGCGCATGCCGAGATCGTGATTGAAGGCGAGCTGCTGCCAAACGCACGTGTACGGGAAGACCAGAACACCAATACCGGTCGTGCTATGCCCGAGTTTCCCGGCTATACCGGCGAAGCCAAAGAGTCTATCCCAGTCATCAAAGTGAAAGCCGTGACACACCGCATCAACCCTATCTGGCGCACCACCGTAGGTCCAGGCGAAGAACACGTCAATATGG
Source organism: Citrobacter sp. Igbk 14 (assembly GCF_028069825.1). Classification (NCBI taxonomy): domain Bacteria; kingdom Pseudomonadati; phylum Pseudomonadota; class Gammaproteobacteria; order Enterobacterales; family Enterobacteriaceae; genus Citrobacter; species Citrobacter sp. Igbk 14. The sequence goes on along the minus strand of NZ_JANEWM010000067.1, from coordinate 12,100 downwards.
CCGGGATCCCTACCGAAGCCAGCATTCTGGATATGGTTGAACGTGCCATGCCGGGAAAACTGCTCAACGTTTTCGCCCACTCTGCAGGCGGCGGTAAGCTGCTGGCAGTTCTGCAGTTTAAAAAATCATCCCCGGCGGATGAAGGCCGTCAACGTCAGGCGGCTTTGCTGGCTTTCTCTGCGTTCCCGGAACTGAAACATGTCATCCTGGTAGATGAAGATGTTGATATTTTCGACAGCGACGACGTGCTATGGGCTATGCAGACCCGCTATCAGGGCGATGTCGATACGATTACGATCCCCGGTGTCCGCTGCCACCCTCTCGATCCGTCACAAGTACCAGAATACAGCCCGAGCATTCTGCAACAAGGGATGTCCTGTAAAACGATTTTCGACTGTACGGTGCCATTCCACCTAAAGCACAACTTCCAGCGTTCTGCATTTAAAGATGTGGATGTGAAGCGCTTCCTGCCGGATTTCGAATAAAGGAGCGCACCATGACAGCACGCATCATCATAGGTATCAGCGGAGCATCCGGATTTCAGTACGGTGTAAAAGCGCTGGAGCTGCTTCGCCCGCTTTCCGTTGAGGTCCATCTGGTTGTCTCGAAAGGCGCAGAAAAAACCTGCGAACTGGAGACGGATTACCGCCTGGATGAAGTTATGGCACTGGCTGACGTGGTGCATCCCATCGCTAATCTTGGGGCAGCTATCTCCAGCGGTTCATTTAAAACGCTGGGTATGCTGATTGCGCCTTGTTCAATGCGCTCACTGGGCGCAATCGCCCACAGCCTGACGGACAACTTGCTCACCCGGGCAGCGGACGTGGTACTGAAAGAGCGACGTCGTCTGGTGCTGCTAGCCAGAGAAACGCCGCTGAACCTCGGTCATATTCGCAACATGGCCGCCGTCACCGAGATGGGGGGAATTATCTTTCCGCCAGTGCCGGCGCTTTACCAGCGTCCGCAAACGGCAGACGACATCATTACTCATAGCGTTAATCGCGCGCTCGATTTGTTTGACCTTGAGATCAACAACATCCCTCGCTGGGGTGAAGGCGAACTACGTTTTAATTAACAGGATATTCTGCAATGCTAATCGGCCCATATGTAAATGGCTCCGCCGTCATAATTGGTGGACTAGTTGGCGCAATGGCGGGCGGTAAGCTCCCCGAACGCGTCAAAACAGCGCTGCCAATGACCTTCGGTCTGTGCTCCGTTGGTTTAGGCATCACCCTGGTGCTAAAAGTAAAATATATGCCCGCCGTGGTCCTCGCCATGGTGATTGGTGCAATTCTTGGTGAGCTACTGCATCTGGAAAAGGGCATTGGCAAAGCCGCTGGCTCCACGCGTGGATTGATCAATAAAGTTCTGCCGCCGGTCAACGGGCTTGGCCATGATGAATTCACCGAGAAATTCGTCGCGATTCTGGTGCTCTTTTGCGCCAGTGGCACCGGCATTTTCGGTGCGATGACCGAAGGTATGAGTGGCGATCCGTCGATTCTGTACATCAAAACGATTCTGGATCTATTTACCGCTGGGATCTTCGCGACGCTGTTAGGTTACGCGGTGATGACCATTGCTATCCCACAAATCATTATCCAGGTCGCGCTGGCGATGCTGGCAGTGGTTATTCTGCCGATGATCACCCCGGACATGATGGCGGATTTTTCCTGTGCTGGCGGATTGCTAATGGTCGCGACCGGATTGCGCATCTGCAACATTAAACTATTTCCGGTCGCCAACATGCTGCCAGGGCTTGTTTTGGTAATGCCTTTGTCCCATTTATGGGCTACCCTAGTGGCCTGAGTACATGACCCGGCGGGTTTGTGCCGGGTTATTTTTTCTTTTCAGGAGTTGTCATGGCCGGGGAACATGTCGTTTTGCTGGATGAGCAAGATATACCTTCAGGTATACTCGAGAAGTATGCCGCCCACACCCACAATACCCCTCTACATCTCGCGTTTTCCTGTTGGATTTTTAACGACCAGGGACAACTGTTGGTTACCCGTCGTTCACTGCACAAAAAAGCCTGGCCGGGTGTCTGGACAAATTCGGTGTGCGGTCATCCACAATCAGGGGAAACAACTGAAGACGCCATTATCCGTCGCGCCCGCTTCGAGTTGGGAGCTGACATTCGCGCACTCACGCCCGTATACACTGATTTTCGCTATTGTGCCGCAGATCCCAGTGGAATTGTGGAAAATGAAGTTTGCCCGGTATATGCCGCACAGCTAATCAGCACGCTACAGCCTAATGCAGAGGAAGTGATGGATTCTCGGTGGAGCAATCTTGAGGATGTGTTATGCGGGATTGACGCTACACCGTGGGCCTTCAGCCCGTGGATGGTAATGCAGGTTTCAGACGATAAGGCACGTAAATTATTGCGCGCATTTTCCAACGGTCATTAATTGCCGGATAACAACGCAAAAGCGTTTTATCCGGCCTACGAATCGTCTCCGCGTAGGCCGGATAAGGCATCAGCCACCATCCGGCAGTTCACATCTTACTTAACCGGACGCATTGCCGGGAACAGGATCACGTCGCGGATGGTGTGACTGTTAGTAAACAGCATAACCATACGGTCGATACCAATACCCAGACCAGCAGTCGGCGGCAGACCATGTTCCAGAGCGGTGACGTAGTCTTCGTCGTAGAACATCGCTTCGTCATCGCCTGCATCTTTAGCGTTAACCTGATCCTGGAAACGCTGTGCCTGATCTTCAGCATCGTTCAGCTCGCTGAAACCGTTACCGATTTCGCGACCGCCAATGAAGAATTCAAAGCGATCGGTGATTTCCGGGTTTTCATCATTACGACGCGCCAGCGGAGAAACCTCTGCCGGATATTCGGTGATGAAGGTCGGCTGAATCAGGTGCGCTTCCGCCACTTCTTCAAAGATCTCCGTCACGATACGGCCCAGACCCCAGCTCTTCTCAACTTTGATGCCGATAGATTCAGCAATCGCTTTCGCTGAGTCGAAGTTGTCCAGATCCGCCATATTGGTTTCCGGACGGTATTTCTGAATCGCTTCGCGCATGGTCAGTTTTTCGAACGGTTTGCCAAAGTCGAAGACTTCTTCACCGTAGGGCACTTCGGTCGTTCCAAGAACGTTCTGTGCCAGAGTACGGAACAACGATTCGGTCAGTTCAATCAGATCTTTGTAGTCCGCATAAGCCATGTAGAGTTCCATCATGGTGAACTCAGGGTTATGGCGAACAGAGATGCCTTCATTACGGAAGTTACGGTTAATTTCGAATACGCGTTCGAAACCACCAACCACCAGACGCTTGAGGTACAGTTCCGGCGCAATACGCAGGTACATGTCCAGATCCAGCGCGTTATGGTGGGTGATGAACGGACGTGCTGCTGCACCGCCGGGGATCACCTGCATCATTGGGGTTTCAACTTCCATAAAGCCGCGGCCCACCATGAACTGACGGATACCCGCCATGATCTGTGAACGCACTTTAAAGGTGTTGCGGGATTCATCGTTAGAGATGAGATCCAGGTAACGCTGGCGGTAACGCGCTTCCTGATCCTGCAGACCATGGAATTTATCCGGCAGTGGACGCAGGGCTTTGGTCAGCAGACGCAGCTCGGTGCAATGGATGGACAGTTCGCCGGTTTTGGTCTTAAACAACTTACCTTTCGCGCCGAGGATATCGCCCAGATCCCATTTTTTGAACTGCTCGTTGTAGACGCCTTCCGGCAGATCGTCGCGCGCAACGTACAGCTGAATACGGCCGCCAACATCCTGCAGCGTAACGAATGATGCTTTACCCATAATACGACGGGTCATCATGCGGCCAGCAACGGATACCTCAATGTTCAGCGCTTCCAGCTCTTCGTTTTCTTTCGCGTCGAAGTCAGCGTGCAGTTGGTCTGAGGTATGATCGCGACGGAAATCGTTCGGGAACGGGATCCCCTGCTCACGCAGGCTAGCCAGCTTCTCACGACGCGTTTTCAGTTCATTGTTAAGGTCGGCTACCGCGTCAGCGCCCTGTGCGTGTTGTTCAGACATGTTGGTTCCTCATAACCCTGCTTTCAAACTTGCTTCGATAAATTGATCCAGGCTGCCATCCAGCACTGCCTGCGTGTTGCGGGTTTCAACCCCGGTACGCAGATCTTTAATGCGGGAGTCATCAAGGACATAAGAACGAATCTGGCTACCCCAGCCGATGTCGGACTTGGTATCTTCCATCGCCTGTTTCTCGGCATTCTTCTTCTGCATTTCCAGTTCATAAAGCTTCGCTTTCATCTGCTTCATGGCCTGGTCTTTGTTCTTGTGCTGGGAACGGTCGTTCTGGCACTGCGTTACAATCCCGGTCGGGATGTGAGTGATACGCACCGCAGATTCCGTACGGTTAACGTGCTGACCGCCCGCACCCGAGGCGCGGTAAACGTCGATACGCAGATCCGCTGGGTTGATATCGATATCGATATCATCGTCAACTTCCGGATAAACAAACGCAGAACTAAACGACGTATGGCGACGGCCGCCGGAATCGAACGGGCTCTTACGTACCAGACGATGTACACCGGTTTCCGTGCGCAACCAACCGTAAGCATATTCTCCAGCGATTCTGATGGTCACGGATTTAATACCCGCCACTTCGCCTTCAGACTCTTCAATAATTTCCGTCTTAAAGCCGCGAGCTTCAGCCCAACGCAGATACATACGCATCAGCATGCTGGCCCAATCCTGCGCTTCGGTACCGCCGGAGCCGGCCTGAATATCAAGATAGCAATCTGCGCTGTCATATTCACCGGAGAACATACGACGGAATTCCAGCTGTGCCAGTTTATCTTCCAGCGTATCGAGTTCTGCTACGGCTTCGTTAAAGGTTTCTTCGTCGTCGGCTTCTACAGCCAGTTCCAGCAGGCCGGAAACATCTTCCAGGCCCTGGCTCATCTGGTCGAGCGTGTCGACAATAGCCTCAAGGGAAGAACGTTCTTTACCCAGCGCCTGTGCGCGTTCGGGTTCGTTCCAGACGTCAGGCTGTTCCAGCTCGGCGTTTACTTCTTCCAGACGCTCTTTCTTAGCATCATAGTCAAAGATACCCCCTAAGAACGTCAGAGCGTTCCGTGAGGTCCTGAATGCGGTTATTTACCGGATTAATTTCAAACATGGTCTGATTTCTTTTATTGAACGAGTCAAAATGCGGTTATAAGAGCGGGATTGTAACCAATTCACGCTCTTTTTTATAGATATAGTGACGCTAAAGTGGCCAGATATTATCGATAATAATTTGCAATGAGCGGTTGCCGCGAAACTCATTAATATCCAGTTTGTAGGCAAGCTGAACTTCGCGAACACCGTTGTCCGGCCAGCATCGGGTGTCGACGTTAAACGCAATACCGTCCAGCAGCGGCCCGCCGCCAACCGGTTCCACCATCACTTTCAGGTGACGCTCACCAACTAGACGTTGCTGGAGCAGGCGAAAATGTCCATCAAACAGCGGCTCCGGGAACATTTGCCCCCACGGACCGGCATCACGCAGCATTTGCGCGACTTCCATAGTCATCTCTGCCGCACTCAGCGGACCATCAGAGACTACCTCACCCTGCAATAAAGCAGGGTCTAGCCATTCTGTTACCAGCTCGCCAAAACGCTGCTGGAAATGCTCGAACTGCGCTTCTTCCAGCGACAGGCCTGCTGCCATCGCATGTCCACCAAACTTGATGATCATGCCGGGATAAAGCGTATCCAGACGCTCCAGCACATCACGCATATGCAGTCCTTGGATCGAACGTCCGGAACCTTTTAAGGTGCCATCCCCCGCAGGAGCAAAAGCGATTACCGGACGATGGAAACGCTCTTTAATACGCGATGCCAGAATGCCGACCACCCCCTGGTGCCATTCGGGATGATACATCGCCAGGCCCCCCGGGAGAGTGTCACTACTGCGCTCCAGTTTTTCACACAGGGTCAGAGCTTCTGCCTGCATCCCCTGTTCAATCTCTTTTCGCGTCTGGTTGAGTGCATCCAGCTCATTGGCCAGCATACGCGCCTCACCAATGTTATCGCACAGCAACAGCGCAACACCGACGGACATATCATCCAGACGACCTGCCGCGTTCAGCCGAGGGCCAAGCGCAAAACCTAAATCACTGGCGGCCAGTTTAAGCGGGTCGCGATTGGAAATCTCCAGTAGCGCCTTAATGCCAGGGCGGCACTTTCCCGCACGAATTCTGCTTAAACCTTGCCACGTCAGGATACGGTTATTGGCATCCAGCGGCACCACGTCCGCTACTGTGCCCAAAGCAACCAGATCAAGCAAATCGGCCAGATTAGGCGGTGCGATACCACGTTCATCAAACCAGCCTTTGTCACGCAGGAAGGTGCGCAGCGCCAACATCAGGTAGAAGGCTACCCCCACGCCTGCCAGCGATTTCGACGGAAATTCACAGTCGTGCAGGTTAGGATTGATGATTGCTTCCGCGCCCGGCAGCGTATCACCGGGTAGGTGGTGATCCGTCACCACCACCGGAATATTCAGCGTTCTGGCATGCTCAATCCCCGCATGAGAAGAGATGCCGTTATCCACAGTAACGATCAGTTGAGCGCCCCGGGCATGCGCCTGATCCACGACTTCCGGGCTTAAGCCATATCCGTCTTCAAAACGGTTGGGCACCAGGTAGTCAACATTACTACAGCCCAACGCACGCATCGCCAGGATGCTCAGTGCCGTGCTGGTCGCACCATCGGCATCGAAATCCCCCACCACAATGATGCGGGTTCCTTCGCGAAAGGCGTTATAGAGGATCTCAACCGCTTTTTCGACGCCACTCAAATGCTGCCACGGCAACATCCCTTTCACGCTGCGTTCAAGCTCCTGCGCACTACGCACGCCACGACTGGCGTACAAACGACGCAACAAGGGAGGTAAATCCGCAGGCAGTTCGGCAGTCTCGTCGGCCTCACGCCGACGGAGTTGTATCTGTTGTTTCACGCGAATTATTTACCGCTGGTCTGTTTTTCGTGTGCGTCGAGGAATTCTTTCATCTCTTTCGGCCCCTGATAGCCCGGAACAACATAGCCGTTGCTCAGGACAATCGCCGGTGTACCACTGACGCCAAACTGCACGCCCAGTGCGTAGTGATTCGCGATATCTACATCACAGGTCGCCGCTTTCACGCCCTTACCCGCCATCGCATCGTCAAAGGCTTTGTTTTTGTCTTTTGCACACCAGATTGACTTCATGTCCTGCTCGGCCTGGCTTTCCAGCCCCTGTCGAGGGAAGGCCAGATAACGGACTGTGATGCCCAGCGCGTTGTAGTCTTTCATTTCTTCATGCAACTTGTGGCAGTAGCCACAAGTGATGTCGGTGAAAACGGTGATAACGTGTTTTTCCTGCGGCGCCTTGTAGACGATCATCTCTTTTTCCAGCGCATTCAGATGCTTCATCAGCAGTTGGTTAGTGACATTCACCGGGCTTGCGCCACTTACGTCATACATCGGCCCCTGAATAATATGCTTGCCGTCTTCAGTAACGTACAGCACACCGCTATTGGTCAGTACGGTTTTCATGCCCGCAACCGGAGCAGGTTGAATTTCGGTGCTCTGCACGCCCAGCTTCGCTAATGACTGGCGAATAGCCGCATCGTCTGCATGCACCATGCCTGAAAACGCAGTAGCCAGCAGGGTGAGCATCATAAAACGTTTCTTCATAACCTATCCTTTACTGTCAGCACTCACGCTCGTGGGTGATGCTGTTGATGTAGTTGACGCAAGCGCTCCGTTGCGACATGTGTATAAATCTGTGTAGTCGAGAGATCGCTATGCCCCAGCAGCATCTGCACCACGCGCAGGTCAGCGCCGTGATTGAGCAGATGCGTGGCAAAAGCATGCCGCAATACGTGCGGCGACAGTTTCTCGCTGTCGATCCCTGCTAACACAGCATAGTGTTTAATACGATGCCAGAAAGTCTGACGGGTCATCTGCTGCGCACGCTGGCTGGGAAACAGTACGTCAATCGATACGCCGTTGAGCAACCATGGACGACCGTGTTCCAGGTATGTTTCCAGCCAGTACACGGCTTCTTCGCCCAGCGGCACAAGTCGCTCTTTGTTGCCTTTACCAATTACCCGCACAACGCCCTGGCGCAGACTAATATCGCTCATCGTCAGCCCCACCAGCTCTGATACGCGCAACCCCGTGGCGTACAAAACCTCCAGCATCGCTTTGTCGCGTAGCTCAAGCGGTTGGTCAATAAGCGGGGCCTGCAGCAGCCGTTCTACCTGCGCTTCGCTAAGATCTTTTGGCAAACGCTGCGGAAGTTTAGGTGAAGCAAGCGAGGCGCTTGGATCGTCTTCGCGAAATTTTTCGCCATAAAGATGCTGAAAAACACGCCGCATGGCACTGAGCAAACGTGCTGAACTGGTGGCTTTATACCCGCCATCCATTCGCTCAGCCAGCAATGCCTGCAAATCATCGCTCTGCGCGGTCGCCAGTGAAATGCCACGATGGTGCAACCATTCAACAAGCATTGTCAGATCGCGACGATACGCACTTAACGTGTTCTCCGCCAGATTTCGCTCCAGCCACAGGGCATCAAGAAATTGCTCAATGCGTGCCAGATCTTGTTCCACTCGCGCCCCTTAATTCACTCTCATTTTTGATGCATTATGCCTCATTGTGCCGAGATTGCGGCGATTCTGTTACACTAGCCGCAACGCTACAGCAGAATTGAGATGTTTACGTCATGAACATGGGTCTTTTTTACGGTTCCAGCACGTGCTACACCGAAATGGCAGCAGAAAAAATCCGCGATATCCTTGGTCCCGAACTGGTGACACTGCACAATCTCAAGGATGATTCCCCCGCCCTAATGGAGCAGTATGACGTGCTCATTTTGGGTATTCCAACCTGGGATTTCGGTGAAATTCAGGAAGACTGGGAAGCGGTCTGGGAGCAGCTGGACAACCTCAACCTGGAAGGCAAGATTGTCGCGCTTTACGGCATGGGTGATCAACTGGGGTACGGTGAGTGGTTCCTTGATGCTCTGGGTATGCTGCATGATAAACTGGTCACCAAAGGTGTTAAGTTTGTCGGTTACTGGCCAACAGAAGGTTATGAATTCACCAGCGATAAACCCGTGATTGCCGATGGGCAGCTGTTTGTCGGTTTAGCTCTGGATGAAACTAACCAATACGACCTCAGCGATGAACGTATCCAGACCTGGTGTGAGCAAATTCTCGGTGAAATGGCCGAACACTGGTCCTGAAAACCGTGTTGCCGGATGACGGCGTGAATGCCTTCTCCGGCCTACATAGCGCACTAAACTGTAGCTGCTCGCCATCGGTCATTCGCCGGCGTTAACCCTGCTTCGCCTGTTGCAGCATTAACCGCCGCAAATCCCGCCACTCTGTGTCATCCATGCTGTCCGCTGCCAGCCACAAATGCTGACGTTTTCCTGCATCTGAACGCAAACGCAGCATCATGCCCGTTTTAATCATCCAGGGTGCACAAACGATAGACCACTCCTGCCCCTGCCAGCGCAGGCGACCGTCCATTAACAGTCTAATCTCTCCCTGACAAGCGTTAATGCGACGCTGACTGCGTACGCTATCAAACACCACCAGAGAGAGCAGCACCAGCCATAATGGGGTGTAGCTCAATGGCCAGGGCATCAATAAAATGAATACCGCAACCAGCCCATGAATGAGCAGAGAGAGCCACTGTGCGCGCCATGAAACGCGTAAATCAGATTGCCACTGGACCACGTTCCCGATTCCGTGTCTGGATGAGTCGCACCATCTGCTCCAACTGCTCATCAGCCGGTTTCCCATGATTCATCAACCAGTTAAATAAGTCTGGATCATCGCATTCCAGCAGACGGATAAAGATGCGTTTTTCTTCGTCACTTAAGTTGTCATACTCATGTTCGAAAAACGGCATGATAGAGATGTCCAGTTCACGCATACCGCGGCGGCATGCCCAATGAATACGTGCTTTGTTGTTAATATCCATGTTCTTTTCCCTGTCTCGCGAAAACGAAGTATCCGGCTATTGTAACGTGTTTTTCACGCTCTTTTACGGGAATATCAGTAAACGGAAGCGCGATCGCTAAATAAAACCACATTAAGTCAAAGGGTTCACTTTTTTTGGATGTCTCCTCGCAAAGCTTAATATAAGGCACAAACAGGATGTTTAAACCGCTTGCAATAGCCCATAGCTCTTTTACCATTAGTCATTATTACCGCGTTAAGCAAATCAGGACATTATTATGGCTTTTACATCGTTTCCTCCTCGCCAGCCGTTTGCGTCGGCACGTTTGCCTCTGACGCTAATGACGCTCGACGATTGGGCTCTCGCCACCATTACCGGTGTCGACAGTGAAAAATACATCCAGGGTCAGGTCACCGCAGATGTCAGCCAGATGACCGAACAGCAACACCTGCTGGCAGCTCACTGCGACGCCAAAGGCAAAATGTGGAGCAACCTGCGTCTCTTCCGTCAGGCTGATGGCTTTGCCTGGCTTGAACGCCGTAGCCTGCGTGATGCCCAATTAACCGAACTGAAAAAATACGCCGTCTTCTCGAAGGTCGTGATTGCCCCGGATGATGAGCGCGTCCTGCTGGGTGTAGCGGGCTTCCAGGCGCGAGCGGCGCTGGCCAACCTCTTTAGCGAACTGCCAACCAGCGATAAGCAGGTCGTTACCCACGGCGCTTCCACCCTGCTGTGGTTCGAGCATCCGTCTGAACGCTTCCTGCTGATCGTTGATGTCGCAACCGCTGAGATGATTGCAGAGAAACTGCGCGGCGAAGCAGAATTGAATAACAGCCAGCAATGGCTGGCGCTGGATATCGAAGCGGGTATCCCGGTGATCGACACCGCCAACAGCGGTCAGTTTATTCCACAGGCCACTAACCTTCAGGCTCTGGGTGGTATTAGCTTCAAAAAAGGCTGTTACACCGGCCAGGAAATGGTTGCCCGCGCAAAATTCCGCGGCGCCAATAAACGCGCAATGTGGACCCTGGCGGGTACTGCCAGCCGGGTACCAGAAGCGGGTGAAGATCTGGAACTAAAAATGGGTGAGAACTGGCGTCGTACCGGTACCGTTCTTGCTGCCGTGCAACTGGCCGATGGTCAGGTGTTAGTACAGGTCGTGATGAATAACGATATGGAAGCAGACAGCGTGTTCCGCGTGCGTGATGATGCGAAAACGCTGCATATTGTGCCGCTGCCGTATTCGTTAAACGAAGAGTAATTAGTAGGCCTGATAAGCGCAGCGCCATCAGGCAATTCAGGGCATGCCGCCGGATGGCGGCGTTGCCTTATCCGGCCAACAAAACATATCCAGGGCGAGGCGTTTACGCCGACCCTGGGGTTGCACTGGATCTATGCGTGTTACCCAACATACAAATAAATCGCCAGAAAGTGACAAACACTGCCACCCAGCACAAACCCATGCCAGATAGCATGGTTGTAAGGAATACGTTTGCAGACGTAGAAAATCACGCCCAGCGAATACACAACGCCCCCCACAGCCAATAACGTCACACCGCCTGCGGCCAGTTTAATCGCCAGTTGATACACCACAATCAACGATAACCACCCCATCGTCAGATAGGTCACCAGCGACAAAACCTTAAAGCGGTGAGCAATAGTCAGTTTGAATAAAATACCAAGCAGCGCCAGACTCCAGATAACGATCATCAATCCACGCGCCAGCGGCGAATCCAGTCCCACCAGCAGAAACGGCGTGTAAGTCCCGGCAATCAGCAGATAAATAGCGCAGTGGTCGAATTTTTTCAGCCAGATTTTCGCTTTCTGATGAGGGATGGCGTGATACAAGGTTGAAGCAAGGAATAGCAGGATCATGCTGCCGCCATACAGGCTATAGCTGGTAATCGCCATAGCACTGGCATTGGTATCCACTGCCTGAACCAGCAACAGCACCAGTCCGACAATCCCAAACACCAGCCCGATACCGTGACTGATACTATTGGCTATTTCCTCAGCCAGCGAATATCCCTGCGCGATTAATGGCTTCTGAACCATACGTTACTCCGGTAAAACGAACACTTTCGTGATTGCGTCTCTAGCGTAACTGAGAATGGTTCCAGTGAACACCTGTTAGCTAAAATATTTATC
>NZ_JANEWM010000066.1:0-23485 GCF_028069825.1 Citrobacter sp. Igbk 14 | reverse complement strand
TTGTTATATTATGCTATCAAATTGAAACACTGCGCGGTTCTGGCGTCTTTTTTGGACAAAGTGTTATCATAACCCACTGACCACTGGGTGCATCATCAAGAGCTGAGGCATTATGTCTGAGACTGGCAATGTCAGTTATCTAATTGAAAATAAAATAATCTTCACGCCAGGCACACAGTGTCTGACGCGGGTAGACCATCCCGAGCAGCAGATAAAACTTAAACACTCGGCATCACTATGTCTTTTATTACTTATTCAACATCGCGGAAAGGTTGTCTCACAGAACGAATTGCTGGAGTTTGGCTGGGGTAGCAATCATCGCCAGGTCAGCTTCAATGCCTTTTATCAGAGCATCCTGTCTTTACGCAAAAGCCTGCTGCAACTGGAACTGGAGCAAACGTTCATCACAACGATACCCCGCAAGGGACTGATTATTAACGAAGAGTTTGAAATCCTGGAGATTGCAACACCGGAGAGTGTCCCTTTAGCCATTGACATACCGGTAGCACCTGAGTCTGACTTAACCCCAGAAGCGGGTATAGAGGCGTTGCTGGCGGGGACACCACGTAAACCACGGGTAACGACCACTGAAACGATAATGATGGTGCTGACACTGATAATCTGCGTTCTGATCGTATTCCCGTGGAAAAGCGGTGATGATTATTTTTCCGGTTATATTGCTGCGCCACAAGTATCAACTGACTGTCAGTATTATTTTAATAACGATGCCAGCAATTTCTCCCGGCATACTGCGTTTATCGACAAAAATCCTGCGTTGTGTCAGGCCAATAAATTTATCTATATCACGACCTATCCGGAATCAAAAAAATTGTCGGTGCTATTGTGCCGCTCGCCGATGAAAGGCGAACAAGAAAACGCGTGTCAGTCTGTCTATTACCCACGGTATGATAGCTAATGAATTTACTTCCTCGCACTCCCCGCTTCCGTATCCAGACGGGTATAATCCTGATGCTTTGCCTTTGCGTAATTGCGATTGCCAGCATCTGGCGGCTCGGCAATAATCATAATCACCTGCATAATCTTTCCTGCCGGGCAGCCATTGATATCGTGCGTAATACCGCCTCATTTAAGGGGATCATTGATATCAAAAGCGGTGATACTAAAGGTATTGTGAATATTGATGGCATTATTAGTGACGCCACTAATAATGAACAGACTGTACAACGCATGGTGCTCTTTACACACTCCAGTTACGGCACCAGCCCGGTATGGGTCTCACAGAATATTCATGTATCAAACCGTGAAACGGCTCCCGCCAGTTTAATCCAGCAGATCCTGCCCGATTTCTTCCTGACCAACACCAGCGTCTCGAATGTCGATCTTTTCGCACTGAACAGAGATACCTATCTGATTACCAAAGAAGGGATCCCCTACCTGTACTGCCAGAATTATGCGCTGCCGGAAAATGAGTAATCGCCAGGCATTCTGGCGGTACAACCGACGGATGAATCTCAGTGGTTGTCGGTGATAAGATACAGCATTCAGTCTGAGCCAACGCTCGCCGTTACTGCCGTTTAGGCGGCTTTCGAATGACAAATTTGTGGGTTTATGTGAGTTTCCAGGGGCTCACATAAGACTTCCCCGGTACCCAAAAAGATTAAAAAAAGAGCAAAGGCGATATGAAAGAGTCACTTGATACGGACTTCTCCAACCATACCCCCATGATGCAGCAGTATCTCAAGCTGAAAGCCCAGCATCCGGAAATATTACTGTTTTACCGCATGGGCGACTTTTACGAACTGTTTTATGACGACGCGAAACGTGCGTCGCAGCTGCTCGATATCTCGCTGACCAAACGCGGCGCGTCTGCGGGCGAGCCAATCCCAATGGCGGGCATTCCCCACCATGCGGTGGAAAACTACCTCGCTAAGCTGGTCAATCAGGGGGAATCTGTCGCTATTTGTGAGCAGATTGGCGATCCGGCGACCAGCAAAGGGCCGGTTGAACGCAAAGTGGTACGCATCGTCACGCCAGGTACCATCAGCGATGAAGCACTGTTACAGGAACGTCAGGACAACCTGCTGGCCGCTGTCTGGCAGGACAGTAAAGGCTTTGGCTACGCCACACTGGACATCAGCTCCGGGCGTTTTCGCGTCAGTGAACCCGCAGACCGTGAGACGATGGCTGCGGAACTGCAGCGCACCAACCCTGCCGAATTGCTGTATGCCGAGGATTTCGCAGAAACGTCGCTGATTGAGGGCCGTCGTGGCCTGCGTCGCCGTCCACTGTGGGAATTTGAAATTGATACCGCCCGCCAGCAGTTAAACCTGCAGTTTGGTACACGGGATCTGATCGGCTTTGGTGTAGAAAACGCGCCGCGTGGATTATGTGCTGCCGGCTGCCTGCTGCAATATGTAAAAGATACCCAGCGCACCTCACTGCCGCATATTCGCTCCATCACCATGGAACGCCAGCAGGACAGCATCATTATGGATGCCGCCACGCGCCGCAATCTGGAAATTACCCAGAACCTGGCCGGTGGCGTAGAAAATACGCTGGCATCGGTGCTCGATTGCACCGTGACGCCGATGGGTAGCCGTATGCTCAAACGCTGGCTGCATATGCCGGTGCGCGATACGCAGATACTGATCGAGCGCCAACAGACGATCGGTGCACTGCAGGATTCCACCAGTGAGTTACAGCCGGTGTTACGTCAGGTGGGCGATCTGGAACGTATTCTGGCACGTCTGGCACTGCGTACCGCGCGTCCACGCGATCTGGCGCGTATGCGTCACGCCTTCCAGCAATTACCGGAACTGCGCGCTCAACTGGAAAACGTAAACAGCGCCCCCGTACAGATGCTGCGCGAAAAAATGGGCGAGTTCACGGAACTGCGTGAACTGCTGGAGCGTGCCGTGGTTGATGCCCCGCCAGTGCTGGTGCGCGATGGTGGCGTTATCGCACCGGGCTATAACGAAGAGCTGGACGAATGGCGAGCGCTGGCTGATGGCGCAACTGATTATCTGGACAGACTGGAGATCCGCGAGCGCGAGCGCACCGGCCTGGACACATTGAAAGTTGGATTTAACGCCGTCCACGGTTACTACATTCAGATCAGTCGTGGGCAGAGCCACCTGGCACCGATTAACTATGTGCGCCGTCAGACGCTGAAAAATGCCGAACGCTACATTATTCCTGAGCTGAAAGAGTACGAAGACAAAGTTCTGACCTCAAAAGGTAAAGCGCTGGCACTGGAAAAACAGCTGTATGACGAGCTGTTCGACATGCTGTTGCCGCATCTGGCGGATTTACAGCAGAGCGCCAGCGCACTGGCAGAGCTGGACGTGCTGGTCAACCTGGCCGAACGCGCGTATACCCTGAACTACACCTGCCCGACATTCAGCGATAAGCCCGGTATCCGTATTACCGAGGGTCGCCATCCGGTGGTGGAACAAGTGTTGAGCGAGCCGTTTATCGCCAACCCACTTAGCCTTTCCCCGCAGCGGCGGATGCTGATTATCACCGGGCCAAATATGGGTGGTAAAAGCACCTATATGCGCCAGACCGCGCTGATTGCATTGCTGGCCTACATCGGCAGCTATGTGCCGGCACAAAAGGTAGAAATAGGTCCAATCGACCGTATCTTTACCCGCGTGGGCGCGGCGGATGACCTTGCCTCCGGTCGTTCAACCTTCATGGTAGAAATGACCGAAACGGCCAATATTCTGCATAACGCCACTGAGAACAGCCTGGTGCTAATGGATGAAATTGGACGCGGGACCTCTACCTATGACGGTTTATCTCTGGCCTGGGCTTGTGCTGAAAATCTGGCGAATAAAATCAAAGCACTCACGTTGTTTGCTACCCACTACTTCGAGCTGACTCAGTTACCGGAAAAAATGGAAGGCGTAGCGAACGTACATCTGGATGCGTTAGAGCATGGCGATACCATCGCCTTTATGCACAGCGTACAGGATGGCGCGGCAAGTAAGAGCTATGGTCTGGCGGTCGCGGCACTGGCTGGCGTTCCGAAAGAGGTTATCAAACGCGCACGGCAAAAACTGCGCGAGCTGGAAAGCATCACGCCAAACGCAGCGGCAACGCAGGTTGATGGCACGCAAATGTCACTGCTCAGTACCCCGGAAGAGACATCACCAGCCGTTGAAGCACTGGAGAATATTGACCCGGATTCGCTGACACCGCGCCAGGCGCTGGAGTGGATCTATCGGTTGAAGAGTCTGGTGTAACGTTGTAATGCCCGATGGCGCTTTGCTTATCGGGCCTGCAACAACTGGCGCGCACTTCGGGAATGGGTGCGAGAGGACAAAACCAGGCCATCAAGATGCGGGGTTTCCCCCGCGTTGTTGCTACTTCTTCGGTTCGTAAGCGAGAACAGCTTTAAACTCCATATTACGCTCTTTGATACTTAACTCGCACAGCGAATCTCGTACCATTAACGTAAATCCCAGCACCGTGAAACACAGCACTACAATTGCCACCAGGGCATATTTTGTCAGCATGTCTTGCCTCCCTGCAAAGAAGAGACTAACATCCAAATGGTCTAGGTTTGTACGCTAGCCTCAGGTTGATAGAACTATCTCCTGGGGCTTTTGTCTTTCCGGGACCTTGCAAATGCTCAAAGCTCAGAAAGCCTCAAGCACCCGCCGCCATTCTATTCCAGGTGTCATCTCCTCGAACAAATTAAGCCATTTGCTACGAGCCTGCTCGCAAAATAACAAGCCCCGGATATTCCGAGGCTTAATATTGGTATGTTCTGCCCGATGACGCTTTGCTTGTCGGGCCTACAAATACCGCTAAATGTAGGCCGGGTAAGGCGAAGCCGCACCCGGCAATGTTGATTAGCGCTTATCTTCCGCCAGCAGCGGTGGGATACTCGGCACCATCGGTGCTTCATCAATATCCTTCTGCGTCATGCGAAACGCCTGCGGGTAGTGCTCACGGCTGGTACGACGTAGCGGTTCGGTATCACGCCAGGTGTACAGACAATGCTGACACTGATATACCGTCCAGACACCTTTCACCGGCGAGACCGCCATCAATTCTATGTGTTCATCAGCACAACGTGGACAAATCATCTGCATCTCCTTATTTATGGTTGGCCAACATGGCGGTCAGCTTTTCAGCCCAGGCTTGAGTCTCAGGTAAATCACATACCGGCTGGCTGTAATGGCCACGGTTATCCGGGGCAACCGGAGTAGTGGCATCAATAATCAGCTTGTCAGTGATACCTGCCGGGCTGGAGCCTGGGTCCAGTTCCAGTACTGACATATTCGGCAACTGCACCAGATCGCCCGCCGGGTTAACCTTCGACGACAGCGCCCACATCACCTGCGGTAAGTTGAACGGATCAACATCCTCATCAACCATAATCACCATCTTCACATAGCCCAGGCCATGCGGCGTCGTCATCGCCCGCAACCCCACAGCACGGGCAAAGCCGCCGTAGCGTTTTTTGGTGGAGATAATCGCCAGCAAACCGTGGGTATACATGGCGTTAACCGTCTGCACTTCAGGGAATTCTGCTTTCAGTTGCTGGTACAACGGCACACAAGTCGCCGGGCCCATCAGGTAATCGATCTCCGTCCACGGCATGCCGAGATAGAGTGATTCAAAAATCGGCTTCGTACGGTAGGATACTTTATCAATGCGCACCACGGTCATGTTGCGCCCGCCAGAGTAGTGACCGGTAAATTCACCAAATGGCCCTTCTATTTCACGCTTGCGACTTTCGATGACCCCTTCAAGGATCACTTCAGACCCCCACGGTACGTCAAAACCAGTGAGCGGCGCGGTGGCGATCGGGTACGGGCTTTCACGCAGCGCCCCCGCCATTTCGTATTCAGACTGATCGTACTTCAGCGGCGTCGCCCCCATCAGAGTGATGATCGGATCGTTGCCAAGGGTGATCGCAATTGGCAGATCTTCGCCGCGTTCTTCCGCTTTATGCAGGTGCAGCGCGATATCGTGCATCGGCACCGGTTGCAGGCCCAGCTTACGCTTGCCTTTTACTTCCATACGGTAAATACCGACGTTCTGCTTACCGAAATTATCGACATCCAGCGGATCGCGTGAAACCACGCAGGCTTTATCAAGGTAGAAACCACCGTCGCCATCGTTCAGACGAAACAGCGGCAGAATATCAAACAGGTTAATATCATCGCCGTCGACGCTGTTTTCCGCCCACGCCGGATTGGCGCGACGTTCTGGTGCAACCGGAAATTTATCCCAGCGGCGAATAAATTCATCGATCTGTTTTTTCACCGGCGTATTCGGTGGTAAACCCAATGAAATTGCGTGGTTCTGCCATGAGCCGATAGTGTTCATCGCCACTCGGGCATCGGTAAATCCACGAATGTTGTCAAACCACAGCGCAGGCGCGCCGTCACCAATACGTCCGGTGGCATTGGCAGCAGCCGCTAAATCCGGTTCGGCGTTCACTTCTTCACTGATTTTCAGCAATTGTCCCTGGTCGTCCAGCGCTTGCAAAAAGCTGCGCAAATCATCAAATGCCATTACTCATTCTCCTGTGAAAAATTCTGCGCCTGCCGTAATCCCTGCCAGCGACGGGCGTTTGGGTGTTCCAGACCAAACTGATCGAGAACGCGAGCAACAATATGCTGCGTAATGTCATCGACCGTTTGCGGATGGTTATAAAACGCGGGCATCGGCGGAACCATTGCGACGCCCATACGGGAAAGTGCGAGCATATTTTCCAGATGAATGGTGCTCAGCGGCATTTCACGCGGAACCAGCACCAGCTTGCGCCCTTCTTTTAGCACCACATCAGCAGCACGCCCCACCAGTCCGTCCGCATACCCAGCCCGAATACCGGCCAGCGTTTTCATGCTACAGGGGATAACAATCATGCCGTCGGTCCGAAACGAGCCGGAGGAGATACTCGCCGCCTGGTCCGCCGGATGGTGGCAGTAGTCCGCCAGCGCAGACACATCGTGAACGCTGTACGGCGTTTCCAGCTCAATGGTCGTTTTCGCCCACTTCGATAACACCAGATGCGTTTCCACTTCCGGCATTTGCCGCAGCGCCTGTAGCAACGCCACACCAAGCGGTGCTCCTGTTGCCCCGGTCATTCCTACGATGAGTCTCATTCAACCTCTCAATATTGTTCGTGTACGAACATTTTGCTTAACATACTCCCACAACCGACTCCGGGCAAGGACACCTGGCACAGATAGCTAAAGTCGCGCTTGTTAAAAAAGTGCGCGTTACCCGCTATGATAGAGACCGATCGTTTGCCCGGAGTTCCCATGGAGTTACGTAATACCGCGTTTCATTTACTACGCCAGCTTTTTCAAAAGCATACGGCTCGCTGGCAGCATGCGTTACCGGAACTGACTAAACCTCAGTACGCAGTGATGCGGGCCATTGCTGAACGTCCTGGTATCGAGCAAGTTGACTTAACAGAGGCCGCGGTGAGCACGAAAGCTACGCTTGCGGAAATGCTGAGCCGGATGGAAAGTCGAGGGCTGGTAAAACGCGAGCACGATCCGACAGATAAGCGCAGACGATTTGTCTATCTCACGCCAGAGGGTGATACATTGCTTACCCATGTGACACTGCTGGGAGACGGTATAGATAATGAGTTTCTCGGGCGGCTTAGCGCGCAAGAACGCGAGCAGTTTACGTATCTGGTGCGTAAAATGATGGGGTAATGTCCCGGATAGCGGCTCCGCCTTATCTGGCCTGCATATCCGCTAAAGAAAAAGGCCAGTCCCAATGAGACTGGCCTTTCTTGATAGAACTTGTGCTTACTCGCGGAACAGCGCTTCGATATTCAGCCCCTGCGTCTGCAGGATTTCACGCAGACGACGCAGACCTTCAACCTGAATCTGGCGAACACGTTCACGGGTCAGGCCAATTTCACGGCCCACATCTTCCAGTGTCGCAGCTTCGTACCCCAGCAAACCAAAACGACGTGCCAGCACCTCACGCTGTTTGGCGTTCAGTTCGAACAGCCATTTGACGATGCTCTATTTCATATCATCGTCTTGCGTGGTGTCTTCCGGACCGTTTTCCTTTTCGTCGGCCAGAATATCCAGCAACGCTTTTTCGGAATCGCCACCCAGCGGGGTGTCTACCGAGGTAATGCGCTCGTTGAGTCGGAGCATACGGCTGACGTCATCAACCGGTTTATCCAGTTGTTCCGCAATCTCTTCTGCGCTCGGTTCGTGGTCCAGTTTATGCGACAACTCACGCGCAGTACGCAGATAGACGTTCAGCTCTTTTACAATGTGAATCGGCAGTCGGATCGTTCGGGTTTGATTCATAATCGCCCGTTCGATCGTCTGGCGGATCCACCAGGTTGCGTATGTTGAGAAGCGGAACCCGCGCTCAGGGTCAAACTTCTCGACGGCACGGATAAGCGCCAGATTGCCCTCTTCAATCAGGTCCAGCAATGCCAGACCACGATTGCCATAACGACGAGCAATTTTCACCACCAGACGCAGGTTACTTTCAATCATGCGGCGGCGAGAAGCGACATCTCCACGCAGTGCGCGACGCGCAAAATAAACTTCTTCTTCGGCTGTTAACAGTGGTGAATAACCAATCTCACCAAGGTAAAGCTGAGTCGCGTCCAACACACGCTGTGTGGCCCCCTGCGATAACAGCTCTTCTTCAGCCAGGTCGTTATCACTGGGTTCCTCTTCACTCAAGGCTTTTTCATCAAAAGCCTCTACTCCGTTCTCATCAAATTCCGCATCTTCATTTAAATCATGAACTTTCAGCGTATTCTGACTCATAAGGTGGCTCCTACCCGTGATCCCTAACGGAACTAGCACGTGAAAGCCTGGTTCCGCCGAATTATCGCTGCGGTAAATAGCGCAGCGGGTTTACGGATTTCCCCTTGTAACGAATTTCAAAATGCAAGCGTGTAGAACTGGTTCCGGTGCTACCCATGGTAGCTATCTTCTGCCCCGCCTTGATTTCTTGTTGTTCCCGGACCAGCATTGTATCGTTATGGGCGTAGGCACTCAGGTAATCATCGTTGTGTTTGATGATAATAAGATTACCGTAACCACGCAGCGCGTTACCGGCATACACGACGCGTCCATCTGCGGTCGCGACAATAGCCTGTCCTTTGCTGCCTGCAATGTCGATCCCTTTATTGCCACCTTCGGTAGCTGCGAAGTTTTCGATCACTTTGCCGTCAGTCGGCCAGCGCCAGGTAGAGATCGGCGAACTGGTAGAAGTTGAGCTTGCAGTCGATTCGGTTGCACTAACTGCCGGAGCCGTTACAGGCGCTGTGACGACGGTCCCAGCAGGCTTGTTGTTCGGCAACATTTTGTTAGCACTTTGTTCACCTGAATCCTCAGAATACGTAATTGTTGGTTTCGAAGCAACAGCAACGGTGGAATTTTGTGCAGGGTTGGTCACAACTCCTTGCTGTGCTGCATCCGCCTGGGTGATGGCATTTCCACCGGTAATCGGTGCACCCGACGCGTTGCCCACTTGCAGAGTTTGTCCGACATTCAGGCCATACGGGGCCGGAACGTTATTGCGTTGTGCGAGGTCACGGAAATCGTTCCCGGTAATCCAGGCAATATAGAAAAGCGTGTCGCCTTTCTTAACAGTATAGGTACTGCCACCCGTATAGCTACCTTTCGGAATATTCCCATACTGACGATTGTACACAATCCGCCCGTTTTCCATCTGGACAGGCTGTTCTGCAACCGGCTGAACCTGTGTAGGCTGAGTCGCCGGGCGTTGCACCGGTTGGATCTGTGGCGTTTGTTGTACTGTCGCCGTTGATCCCATTTTTGGTGGAGGCGTAATCAGCATACCGGAGCTGGTGTTCGATGATGAGTTGCCGCCAACAGAGCTGACCGGCGCTGGTGGATTCGAGGTGTTTGAACAACCTGCCAGCCATAATGAAACCAGTGACAATGCCGCAATACGGCGAACGGTAAATTTGTGGCTTCCCGCGCTCATTTATCCCCCAGGAAAATTTGGTTAATACCCAGTGACGTAATCACCGTGCAAGGCATCGGACTGGACACTGGAAAACGTGACCACGATACGCTTACTAATTCCAGAATATCCAGGAAAACTCCAGGTATTCAGCAGCGTTAGCTACGCTAACTCCCCTTTGACTAAGGGAACAAAGCGTACGGCCTCCACGGTGTCGATAATAAATTCGCCTCCCCGACGACGAACCCGTTTCAAAAACTGGTGCTCATCGCCCACGGGCAAGACGAGAATGCCGCCTTCATCCAACTGCATCATCAATGCCGTTGGGATCTCAGGCGGTGCTGCCGTCACAATGATAGCGTCAAACGGCGCTCGAGCTTGCCAGCCTTGCCATCCATCACCATGACGGGTCGAAACATTATGTAAATCAAGCTGCTTCAGGCGACGACGCGCCTGCCATTGCAAGCCTTTAATGCGCTCAACAGAGCACACGTGATGCACCAGATGCGCCAGGATCGCCGTCTGGTAGCCAGAGCCAGTACCAATTTCCAGTACCCGGGATTGCGGCGTTAGCTCCAGCAGCTCGGTCATGCGAGCCACCATATAGGGCTGTGAGATGGTCTGCCCCTGGCCAATCGGCAGGGCGATATTATCCCAGGCCTTATGTTCAAACGCCTCATCAACGAACTTTTCACGCGGCACGGCGGCGAGCGCATCCAGGACATGTTCATCTCTGATGCCCTGCGCACGTAATTGTTCAAGGAGAGTGTGTACGCGTCTGCTTACCATTGCGTGTCGACTCCCACGCTGTCTAACCAGTCAGAAACAACCTCATGCGCACCGTATGCGGTTAAATCAACATGCAGTGGCGTGATTGAAACATAACCTTCATCAACGGCAGCAAAATCCGTATCCGGACCGGCATCGCACTTCTCGCCCGGCGGCCCGATCCAATACAGCGTATTACCACGCGGGTCCTGCTGTGGGATCACCTGATCCGCCGGATGACGGCTGCCGCAGCGGGTGACCCGCATACCTTTGATCTGATCCAGGGGTAAATCCGGCACGTTGATATTCAGAATGCGTCCGGTGCGCAGCGGTTCGCGGCTTAACGCGCGTAAAATCCGGCAGGTTATCGCCGCAGCGGTATCGTAGTGTTTATGCCCATCGAGCGAGACCGCCAGCGCAGGGAATCCGAGATGACGACCTTCCATTGCTGCCGCCACGGTACCGGAATAGATAACATCATCGCCCAGATTAGGACCTGCGTTAATTCCAGACACGACAATGTCCGGACGCGGACGCATTAATGCGTTCACGCCCAGGTAGACGCAATCGGTAGGTGTCCCCATTTGCACGGCGATATCGCCATTATCAAAGGTGAAAGTGCGAAGCGAGGATTCCAGCGTCAGCGAGTTAGACGCGCCACTGCGGTTACGATCCGGGGCAACCACCTGTACGTCAGCAAACTCACGCAGCGCTTTCGCCAGCGTTTGTATACCGGGTGCGTGGACCCCATCATCGTTACTCAGCAATATACGCATAATCACCCATTGTGTTAATAAGTTCCCTTACAACACTGGTGGCGAAGCTACCTGCCGGTAGCCAGAAGCGCAACTCAACGGTTACGTCATCCCACCAGTTCCAGCTTAATTGTTGTGGATACAGCAACATAGCGCGGCGCGACGCCTCAACTTTCTCGCGCAATAACAGAGACAGTAGCGCGGTTTCGTCAGCAATAGCAGCCTCTTCAAACGCCAGAGCATCGCGCTGAGTTCCCCACTCACCGCAGCCCGGTAGTGCCGCTGTTACCATCAATTCTTTTTCATCAACACGACGCTGTAATTCGGTCTGTTCGTCCCGTGTGGCGACAAACCAGCTTCCGCGTCCCGACAATTGTAGCGCATCGCCGTCAACAACTTGATTAAAGTCTGTTTTTTTCAAGCGTTCATTGACTATCTGATTAAACAACGCGCTACGGGCTGCCGACAACCAAAAACTGCGTTTATTGCGATCGCGCACCGGCGCATCGCTTTGTGCCCAGCGCAGCGCACCTTGCAGGTTGCTGCCGCCGATACCAAAACGTTGGGCACCAAAATAGTTCGGGACGCCGCGCTCGCTAATCGCCTGTAAACGCGCTTCAACATCATCACGCTCGCTCACTTCACGCAACACCAGCGTAAAAGCGTTGCCTTTCAGTGCGCCTAAACGCAGCTTACGCTTGTGGCGGGCGTACTCCAGCACTTTACAGCCTTCCAGCTCAAATTTGCTTAAATCGGGCATTGCATTGCCCGGCACGCGCGCGCACAGCCACTGCTCGGTGACAGCATGCTTATCTTTCTGTCCGGCAAAGCTTACTTCGCGGGCGTGGATTTTAAGGAATTTGGCCAGCGCGTCAGCCACAAAACGGGTGTTACAACCGTTTTTCAGAATACGCACCAGAACGTGCTCGCCTTCGCCATCCGGTTCGAAGCCTAAATCTTCGACGACGACAAAGTCTTCCGGGTTTGCTTTCAGAACTCCGTGGCCAAGTGGTTTACCATGGAGATAGGTCAGATTTTCAAACGCAGTCATTTCGTTGCCTTAATGAGTAACGCCACCGCTTCACAGGCAATCCCTTCCCCACGCCCGGTAAAACCGAGTTTTTCCGTGGTGGTCGCTTTCACGTTAACATCATCCATATGGCAGCCGAGATCCTCGGCAATAAACACCCGCATTTGCGGAATGTGCGGCAGCATCTTCGGTGCCTGGGCAATAATAGTGACATCCACATTACCAAGCGTATAACCTTTAGCCTGAATACGCCGCCAGGCCTCACGCAATAACTCGCGGCTATCGGCACCTTTGAACGCTGCATCGGTATCCGGGAAGAGTTTACCAATGTCACCCAACGCCGCTGCACCCAGCAGGGCATCGGTTAGCGCATGTAACGCCACATCGCCATCAGAATGCGCCAGCAGTCCTTTTTCATACGGGATGCGCACACCACCAATGATAATTGGGCCAACACCGCCAAAGGCGTGTACGTCAAAACCGTGTCCAATTCGCATTATGCATTCTCCTGATAGACACATCATCCTTCAAGCCGCCTTTGTGTTGGCCGCCTCGGTACATCATGAATGATGCTGTGTAGGGGTTGTTCGGGTCAGATAAAATTCCGCCAGCGCCAGATCTTCCGGACGGGTGACTTTAATGTTGTCAGCGCGTCCTTCAACCAGCAGCGGATGAAAGCCGCAATATTCCAGTGCCGAAGCCTCATCCGTAATGGTTGCGCCTTCGTTTAACGCTCGAGTCAGGCAATCGTGTAACAGCTCGCGTGGGAAATACTGCGGTGTCAACGCATGCCATAAATCAGTACGTTCGACCGTATGAGCAATCTCGGTCTTACCAGGCTCCGCACGTTTCATGGTGTCGCGTACGGGGGCCGCCAGGATACCGCCGATACGGCTGGTTTCACTTATTGCCAGTAAGCGGGCTAAATCATCCTGATGCAGACATGGCCGCGCGGCATCATGCACCAGTACCCACTGAGCGTCTCCAGCGGCTTGCAAACCGGCAAGAACAGAATCGGCACGCTCATCGCCGCCATCCACCACGGTAATTTGCGGATGCGCTGCAAGTGGAAGTTGGGCAAAGCGGCTGTCGCCGGGACTGATCGCGATGACGACACGCGTCACCCGGGGATGCGCCAGTAGCGCATCAACCGAGTGTTCAAGAATGGTTTTATTGCCAATTGAGAGGTACTGCTTAGGACACTCCGTCTGCATTCGGCGGCCAAATCCGGCAGCCGGCACCACGGCGCAAACGTCCAATAAAGTGGCTGCCATGTTAAATCCTTGGCTGGTTTATCGATTGTTTTGCCCTGCGGTCTGTGCGCGTTTAGACGCGTCAGGGACCAGGCGATAAAACGTTTCGCCCGGCTTAGTCATGCTGAGTTCGTTGCGTGCGCGTTCCTCGATAGCTTCCTGACCGCCATTGAGATCATCAATTTCAGCAAAGAGCTGATCGTTACGCGCTTTAAGTTTCGCGTTTGTAGCTTGCTGCGCAGCAACATCATCGTTGACGCGACTATAGTCATGTATGCCGTTCTTACCGAACCACAGCGAATACTGTAGCCAGACCAATAAAGCCAGCAACAGCAGCGTTAGTTTACCCATCCTGCCCCCTGAAAAACGGCATTAACATCCCATAACTTCCGTTGACGATTTTACGTCTGCGGGCGGGAATGCCGCGACAACGCGGGCAAATGTACCACATTTGCCCGTTGTTACGTATACCCCGTGTAAGGAGAACATAATCTCATTGTTGGTTACGGTTTGAATTAGAGCTGCCGGTATGCAGCACCACTCACCATGGAAAAAGGGAAGAGAACCTAGCCCAGCAGCCACAGGAACAATGCGCCAAACATCGACCCAACCACCAGCAGGGTAAACGTAACGCTTAGCAGCAGCCGTCCCTTCAAAAGCGAATGCAGGGCAATACCCGCCACAATGGCGACGGGCAGCAACGCGAGGAAAAAAGGCCAGGTATAAAGGAAGAAAAACAGCGTATTAGGACCATACATCAGGCACGGGAACCCCAGCGCCAGCAACCACGCCGCAAAACCGACAACGGCACCCGGTAGTGACCAGGTGGTTTCGTCGTCGGCGGCGAAAGTCTCTGACTCTGTGATAGTAATGTTATGGCTGTTGCGCATATCTAATCCTGTGACCATGACTGACCGGGCGTACCTGTTTTAAAATCGCGAGGAGTCCGGTGGTGTCTCAGGATCTGATAATATCTTCCTGCCTCAGCAGGTCTAATAATTGAGAGACCAAATTTGTTACTAATTGTTCACCATTCAGATGAATCTCTGGCGATTCAGGCGCTTCGTATACCGAGTCAATTCCAGTAAAATTGCGCAACTCACCCGCCCGCGCTTTTTTATATAGCCCTTTTGGATCACGTGATTCACAGGTTGCCAGCGGTGTATCGACAAACACCTCTATAAAACGCCCATGACCCACACGTTCGCGAACCATCTGTCGTTCAGCACGATGAGGGGAAATAAAGGCCGTCAGTACCACCAGCCCCGCATCCACCATCAGGTTAGCCACTTCCCCAACCCGGCGAATATTCTCCTTGCGATCGGCATCGCTAAATCCGAGATCGCTGCACAGACCGTGGCGCACGTTATCGCCATCCAGCAGATAAGTGCTAACCCCCTGCTTGTGCAGCGCTTCTTCCAGCGCTCCCGCTACCGTGGATTTACCCGAACCAGAGAGTCCGGTAAACCACAGCACAACACCACGATGGCCGTGGTGTTGCTCCCGCTGTTGCGGCGTAACAGGATGGGCATGCCAGACGACGTTTTCGTCATGCAGCGCCATTATTTTCCTCCCAGCAGATCGCGCGCACCCCAGTGTGGGAAGTGACGACGCACCAGCGCATTGAGCTCCAGTTCAAACGCACTGAACTGGGATGCTGTGGCCGGCTCCTGGACGATCGGCTCGCGAACCAGTCCTGCCCCAACGGTGACGTTCGTCAGACGGTCAATGATAATCAGGCCGCCCGTGACCGGATTATGCTGATAGGTATCCAGCACCAGCGGTTCATCAAACGTCAATCTCACCAGGCCAATACCGTTCAGCGGTAAGGCTTCGACTTCACGCTGGGTCAGGTTATTGATATCAACCTGATACTCCACGCTATCAACACGCGCACGCGTCTTCTTGCCCGCCACTTTGATGTCATAGCTCTGCCCTGGCGACAGTGCCTGCTCCGCCATCCACACCACATCAACGGCAGCGCTTTGCACCGCCGGCAGCGTTTCCTGGGCATCAAGCAGCAGGTCACCACGACTGATATCGATCTCATCTTTTAGCACAAGGGTAATGGCTTCACCTGCATGCGCTTCCTGCAAATCGCCATCAAACGTGACAATCCGGGCGACGCTCGACTCAACGCCAGACGGTAACACTTTGACGCGTTGTCCTACCCTCACGCTACCGGAGGCCAGTGTTCCGGCATAACCACGAAAATCAAGATTTGGGCGGTTCACATACTGCACCGGGAATCGCATCGGCTGAGTATCGACAACACGCTGGATTTCAACGGTTTCAAGCACTTCCAGCAGCGTCGGACCGCTGTACCACGGCATGCTGAAACTTTGCGACGCCACGTTGTCACCTTCCAGTGCTGAAAGCGGTACAAAACGGATATCCAGGTTGCCCGGCAACTGCTCTGCAAAGGTCAGATAATCTTCACGAATGCGGTTAAATGTCTCTTCGCTAAAATCCACCAGGTCCATTTTGTTGATCGCAACGATCAGATGTTTTATTCCCAACAGCGTAGAAATAAAGCTATGACGGCGGGTCTGATCCAACACGCCTTTACGTGCATCGATCAGCAGGATCGCCAGATCGCAGGTCGACGCACCGGTTGCCATATTGCGGGTGTACTGCTCATGGCCGGGAGTATCCGCAATGATAAATTTGCGTTTTTCGGTGGAAAAATAACGGTAGGCCACGTCAATAGTGATGCCCTGTTCGCGCTCGGCCTGCAAGCCATCAACCAACAGCGCCAGATCGAGCTTCTCGCCCTAGGTGCCGTGACGTTTACTATCATTGTGCAGCGATGAAAGCTGATCTTCGTAGATCTGTCGGGTATCATGCAACAGACGCCCAATCAGGGTACTTTTCCCATCATCCACGCTACCGCAGGTTAAAAAACGCAGCAGGCTTTTGTGTTGTTGGGCGATCATCCAGGCTTCAACGCCGCCTTCATTAGCAATTTGTTGTGCAAGTGTCGTGTTCATGGCGGCTCCTTAGAAATACCCCTGACGTTTCTTCAGCTCCATGGAGCCCGCCTGGTCGCGGTCAATCACGCGGCCCTGACGTTCACTGGTGGTTGAGACCAGCATCTCTTCGATGATTTCCGGTAGCGTCTGCGCGTTAGACTCCACTGCGCCAGTGAGTGGCCAGCAGCCGAGAGTACGGAAACGCACCATCCGCTTTTTGATAACCTCACCAGGCTGCAGATCGATTCTGTCGTCATCAATCATCATCAACATGCCGTCGCGCTCAAGCACCGGACGCTCTGCGGCGAGGTACAGCGGAACAATGTCGATGTTTTCCAGCCAGATGTACTGCCAGATATCCTGTTCCGTCCAGTTAGAGAGCGGGAATACGCGAATGCTTTCGCCTTTGTTAATCTGGCCGTTGTAGTTATGCCACAGCTCCGGACGCTGGTTTTTCGGGTCCCAGCGATGAAAACGATCGCGGAAGGAATAGATGCGCTCTTTCGCGCGCGATTTCTCTTCATCACGGCGTGCGCCGCCGAATGCTGCGTCAAAACCGTATTTGTTCAGCGCCTGCTTCAACCCCTCGGTTTTCATAATGTCGGTATGCTTGGCGCTACCGTGGACAAATGGATTTATCCCCATCGCCACCCCTTCCGGGTTTTTATGCACCAGCAGTTCGCAGCCGTAGGCTTTTGCCGTGCGGTCACGAAACTCATACATCTCGCTGAATTTCCAGCCGGTATCAACGTGCAGCAGAGGAAACGGCAGTGAACCAGGATAAAACGCTTTGCGCGCCAGATGCAGCATTACGCTGGAATCCTTGCCGATGGAATACATCATCACCGGATTCGAAAACTCGGCGGCCACCTCACGAATGATATGGATGCTCTCCGCTTCCAGTTGCCGCAGGTGGGTAAGTCGTTTTTGATCCATAACCGTTCCTATGTATTGCCGTTATTTTGCTAACGAAGTTCAGATAACCTGACTATAGGGAGGGCAAGAGAGCGAATGAAATTACGAATTGGAATGAGTAGTTCCTCAAAGGAATAACGATCTGGAAAAGCAAATATCAAAAAGTGCTTAAGCCGCCGGATTTCGGGCATTTAGGAGCAAATGAAATTGTTTTACCTCGATCACGGTTTCATACTAACGGCTGAAAATTTCTGCTTGGTATTTAAGGACTCACTATGTTTTCCGCATTGCGCCACCTGACTACCGCCCTGGCGCTCGGCGCGTGCTTTATCCTTCCCGCACAGGCAACCTCTTCGAAGCCCGGAGATATGGCAAATACTCAGGCCCGATATATCGCAACATTCTTCCCTGGCCGCGTGACGGGCTCTCCGGCAGAAATGCTCTCTGCTGATTATTTACGTCAGCAATTTCAGCAGATGGGCTATCGCAGTGATATTCGGACGTTTAATAGCCGTTATATTTATACCGCCAAAGACAACCGTAAGAACTGGCATAACGTTACGGGCAGTACCGTCATTGCAGCGCATGAAGGCAAAGCGCCGCAGCAGATTATTATCATGGCGCATCTCGACACTTACGCTGCGCAGAGCGATGCCGATTCCGATGCTAATCTGGGCGGATTAACCTTGCAGGGCATCGACGATAACGCCGCAGGTTTGGGCGTCATGCTGGAGTTGGCTGAAAAACTAAAAAATGTGCCGACACAGTACGGCATTCGGTTTATCGCCACCAGCGGTGAGGAAGAAGGCAAACTGGGTGCAGAAAATATCCTTAAACGCATGAGTGCGGCAGAAAAGAAAAATACGCTGCTGGTTATCAACCTCGATAACCTGATCGTCGGGGATAAGCTCTACTTTAATAGTGGGAAAAGAACCCCGGAAGCCGTACGAAAACTGACGCGCGACCGGGCGCTGGCAATTGCACACAGCCGCGGTATCGTCGCCAGTACCAACCCGGGCCTGAACAAAGATTATCCGAAAGGAACCGGATGTTGTAACGATGCCGAGGTCTTCGACAAAGCGGGAATCGCCGTGCTCTCGGTAGAAGCAACCAACTGGAGCCTGGGTAAAAAAGACGGCTATCAGCAACGCGCCAAAACTGCCTCTTTCCCCGCCGGTAACAGCTGGCACGACGTGCGTCTGGACAACCAGCAGCATATCGATAAAGCACTTCCAGGCCGGATTGAACATCGCAGCCGCGACGTAGTACGCATCATGCTGCCGCTGGTGAAAGAACTGGCAAAAGCGGGTAAATCCTGAAGAGGTGGTCCGGTAGGATGTAAATCTTACCGGACCACTTTCCTGTTACCCTTCGTGCAGCCCACACTCGCGCTTCAGCCCGAAGAAACGCGTCTCTTCTTCTGCCATGCCTGGCTCCCATTTACGCGTCGTGTGGGTATCACCCACTGACAGGTAGCCTTGATCCCACAGCGGATGATATTTCAGACCGTGTTTTTGCAGATACTGGTATACCGTACGGTTGTCCCAGTCGATAATCGGCAGCACTTTAAATACGCCGCGCTGAATAGCCAATACCGATAGATGTGCACGGCTACCGGACTGCTCGCGGCGCAGACCCGCAAACCAGGTTTGTGCATTCAGTTCTTTCAGCGCCCGGTTCATGGGTTCGACTTTGTTGATGTCATTGTATTTCTCAATGCCTTCAACGCCCTGCTCCCACAGCTTGCCGTAGCGCGCTTCCTGCCAGGCCGCGCTCTCTTTCGCTCGGTAGACCTGCAGGTTGAGTTTGAGTTTATCCGTTAACTCATCAATAAACTGGTAGGTTTCCGGAAATAAATAGCCAGTGTCGGTGAGGATCACCGTGATATCCGGGCGAATCTGGTTCACCAGATGCAGGCTGACCGCCGCCTGAATACCAAAACTTGATGAAAGGACATATTCGCCGGGCAGATTTTCCAGCGCCCATACCACGCGTTCTTCCGCGCTCAGCTTTTCCAGTTGGCTGTTGGTTTCTGCCAGTGCCATAACACGCTCAACTTTTGGCAGTGCGTTTAAGCCGTTTAGATCGAGTCTGGACATAAGTTCCTCGCTGTATATCTTGCCTGATGGCGCTTCGCTTATCAGGCCTACAGTCTACGTAGGCCTGATAAGGCATTTATGCCGCCATTCGGCAATTCGGGTTATTCCCAGAAATCACGCGCTGGATCGAGCACCGGGCGAACAATGCCCGCACGCACTGTAAAATCACCGAAGCCTTCACCCGCTTCGCGCTCTTTCGCCCAGCGCCCAATCAGTTCATCCAGCGAAGCCAGAATTTCCGGCTCTGTGATATTTTCTTTGAACATCCGTGGGATACGAGTCCCGATACGGTTTCCGCCCAGATGCAGGTTATAGCGCCCAGGCGCTTTACCCACCAGCCCCACTTCCGCCAGCATGGCACGACCACAGCCGTTCGGGCAGCCCGTGACTCGCATGACAATATTTTCATCACTTAAATCATGCTTCGCCATCAACGTATCAATGTTGTCGATAAACGTAGGCAGGAAACGTTCTGCCTCGGCCATTGCCAGCGGACAGGTCGGGAACGATACGCAGGCCATTGAGTTTTCACGCTGTGGGGTCACCGCATTCATCAGGCCGCTTTTCTGCGCAATCTTCTCAATCTTCGCCTTATCACTTTCCGGGACACCGGCAATGATCAGGTTCTGGTTCGCGGTAATGCGGAAATCCCCTTTGTGGATCTTCGCGATCTCCAGCAGACCGGTTTTCAGCGGGCGGCCCGGATAATCCAGGATACGACCGTTTTCAATAAACAGCGTCAGGTGCCAGTTATTGTCGATCCCTTTCACCCAGCCGATACGATCGCCGCGACCGGTGAACTCATACGGACGAATCGGCTCGAATTTGATCCCCGCACGACGTTCAACTTCTTCTTTAAACGTCTCGACTCCTACCCGCTCCAGCGTGTATTTGGTTTTCGCGTTTTTACGATCGGTACGGTTACCCCAGTCACGCTGCGTGGTCACCACCGCTTCTGCCACTGCTAAGGTGTGTTCCAGCGGCAGATAACCAAACTCACTTGCGGTGCGCGCGTAGGTTTTCTTGTTACCGTGCTCAATAGACAGTCCACCGCCAACCAGCAAGTTAAAGCCCACCAGCTTGC
This sequence comes from Citrobacter sp. Igbk 14, assembly GCF_028069825.1. Taxonomy (NCBI): domain Bacteria; kingdom Pseudomonadati; phylum Pseudomonadota; class Gammaproteobacteria; order Enterobacterales; family Enterobacteriaceae; genus Citrobacter; species Citrobacter sp. Igbk 14. The sequence continues at coordinate 2,700 of NZ_JANEWM010000066.1, read as the reverse complement.
CGTTTTCGGCAATCGCTACGAAGTTCATATCGTTAGCGTGCAGATCAATGTCGTTCTGCGGCGGGATCACCACCGTCGTTTTAAACTTACGCGGCAGATAGGTCTGACCGAGGATCGGCTCTTCATCCGTCGTCGCGACTTTTTCCTGATCCAGCCAGATCTCAGCATAAGCGCGGGTACGGGGCAGCAAGTGTTCAGAGATTTTTTTCGCCCACTCGTACGCTTCAGCATGCAACTCAGACTCATACGGGTTGGAAGTGCACAGCACGTTACGGTTCATATCGTTGGCGGTCGCCAGCGCGTCCAGCCCCACTGAATGCAGCATCTGATGCACCGGTTTAACGTTCTTCTTCAGAATACCGTGAAACTGAAACGTCTGGCGGTTCGTCAGACGAATACTGCCGTAAATCGTGTTGTCGTGGGCGAATTTATCAATCGCCTGCCATTGTTTGGTGGTGATGACTCCCCCCGGCAGGCGGCAGCGCAGCAGCATCGCATGACGCGGCTCCAGCTTCTGTTCGGCACGTTCGGCGCGAATATCACGGTCGTCCTGCTGGTACATACCGTGAAAACGGATCAGCAGAAAGTTATCACCTTTGAATCCGCCGGTGAGGCCGTCATTTAAATCTTCGGCAATGGTGCCGCGCAGATAATTGCTCTCCAGCTTCATACGTTCAGCGTCGGACAGCTTACCTTCGACCACCAATGGTCCTGGATGTTTTTCGCTCATTAGTAGACATCTCGCTGATAACGGCGCTCAACGCGCAGCTCACTCAAAAATTCATCCGCCGCTTCGATATCCATTGCACCGAATTCGGCAATCACTTCCAGCAAAGCCTGCTCAACGTCTTTCGCCATGCGATTGGCGTCGCCGCAGACATAAATGTGCGCACCGTCATTAATCCAGCGCCACAGTTCTGCACCCTGTTGGCGCAGTTTATCTTGTACGTAGACTTTATCTTTTTGATCACGGGACCAGGCAAGGTCGATACGGCTGAGTACACCTTCTTTGACGTAACGCTGCCATTCCACCTGATACAGGAAATCTTCAGTAAAGTGCGGATTGCCAAAGAACAGCCAGTTTTTCCCTTCTGCACCGTCTGCGGCACGTTGCTGCATAAAGGCGCGGAACGGCGCAATCCCTGTTCCAGGCCCGATCATAATGACCGGTGTTTGCGGATTTTCCGGCAGGCGGAAGTTGTCGTTATGCTCAATAAACACACGCACTTCGCCCTCTTCTTCCACGCGATCTGCAAGGAAGCTGGAGGCACCACCTGCACGCGCGCGGCCTTCAACGTCGAAACGCACGGCACCAACGGTGATATGTACTTCGCTTTCCACTTCAGCCTGGGATGAGGCAATGGAGTACAAGCGTGGCGTCAGCGGACGCAGCAAGCCAATTAACGCGTCAGCATCGAGTTGTGCCGGGGAGAAACGCAACATATCGACAATGGGGGTGGTTGTAGCGTAATGCTGTAATTGCGCTTTATCGCCTACCAACGGCAACAGCGTTTCGCTGCGCGTCAGGGTGGCATAGTTTTCCACGATATTGGCCGTGTTGACGGTCAATTCGAAATACCACTCCAGCGCGTCAGCGAGCGGCAGCGTTTTGCCATCAACGGTGACCGGCTCAGTACCTTTCAGCCACAGCAGTTCCACAATTTCTTTGACCAGGGCCGGATCGTTCTGATACCAGACACCCAATGCGTCGCCTGGCTGATAGCGCAGGCCAGAATCACCCAGATCAATTTCGATATGACGTACATCTTTTTCAGAGTCGCGTCCGGTAATTTTCTGGTTCACCGAAAGTGTTGCACTCAACGGTGCTTCTTTAGTGTAAGGACTGGTGTGCACCTCGTTAACCGCACCGCTCGCAGCAGCCTGTGCAGACGGTGCAACAGGCGCACGCGCCTTCAGTAAATCAACCAGGCGGGCACGCCATTCTGCCGCCGCCGATTGATACTCGACATCAGCGTCAACGCGGTCCAGCAAGCGTTCACCACCCAACTCTGCCAGTTTCGCATCAAAGTCTTTACCTGACTGGCAGAAAAATTCGTAAGACGTATCGCCAAGGCCAAATACGGCAAAAGCCGTGTTTTCAAGCTTCGGCGCTTTTTTAGAAAACAAGTATTTATGCAACGCAACGGCTTCTTCCGCCGGTTCACCTTCTCCCTGAGTCGATGCCACCACGACCAGCAATTTTTCATTGGCAATTTGTTTGAATTTATAATCGCCAGCATTGATCAGGGTGACATTGAGCTGCGCAGCGATCAGATCGTCGCGTAAGGCTTCCGCCACGCGACGTGCATTACCGGTTTGCGAAGCCGAGATGAGTGTAATTCCTGGCATTTCAGCGACAGGCGCAGGCGCTGCAGCATTCGTTCCCGGCTGCTGATTCAGCACGCCCCAGAAATAGCCAGACACCCACGCAAGCTGTGTGGGAGTGAAATCAGTCGTGGCCGCCTGAAGGCGTGCCAGTTGCTCCGGGTTTAGCGGAAGCAAAGCGGAAGGTGGGGCCTGTGTCGTCATGCGTTGTCATGTTCCAGTAAGCAAAGCGGATTTCAGCAATAAAACCCAAACTGAAGATAAGGTTAACGGCGGTGATAGTAACAACTAAAGAAGGGATAGAAATAACAAATAACCAAATGAACTAACCTGTTTTAGTTATCGTTATTAACAGCAAAACAGATTATATAAGCA
>NZ_JANEWM010000065.1:0-23540 GCF_028069825.1 Citrobacter sp. Igbk 14 | reverse complement strand
ATCTATAGCACTTTATGTGATAAGTTTTTATCTACAAGGGGGTTATTAATATTTAGAACGATTCAAAAATGGAGTTTTTGACATGGCTATACCTGCTTATCTTTGGCTAAAAGATGACGGCGACGCAGATATTAAAGGTTCTGTTGACGTTCAGAATAGAGAGGGCAGTATCGAGATTCATAGTTTCGCGCACGGGCTGCATCTTCCCACGGACAACATGACGGGTAAAATTACAGGTACCCGCGTTCATAGCGCGTTAACGTTCGAAAAGGAATTCGACTCATCGAGCCCCTACCTCTACAAAGCTGTGGCAAAAGGCCAGACGCTGAAAAGCGCCGAATTTAAGTGGTACCGCATCAATGACGCAGGACAAGAGGTTGAATACTTCAACATGCTGTTGGAAGGTGTAAAGGTCGTCTCGGTCTGCCCACTGATGCATAACTGCAAAAATACCGGTACCGAAAAACATAATCATCTCGAGGCCGTGTCGCTGCGCTATGAGAAAATTACCTGGAAGCACTGTGATGGGAATATCATGTTCACTGATACGTGGAACGAGCGATGATCCATTGCACCTTTCGGCTGAACGGGAATGCGCTGTCAAACCTGAGCTGCCCTGGGATAGGCTTCTTCCCCGCATACTCCGGTAATACAGGGCAACATCGTAATAATCCGGACTCAATCACGGTAAAGAATATTGGCCCATTGCCGCCAGGAAAATATTATATTGTCGACCGCCCCCGCAGCCTGAGCACTCGCGTAAGAGATGTTTTTGCTACGACATACACAGGATCGGATCACTCAATTTGGTTCGCCCTGTACAGAGTGGACAGCAACATCGACGACCATACTTTCGTTGCTCAGGTCGAAAGGGGAAACTTTAGGCTTCACCCGGCAGGATATGAGGGGATTAGCAACGGCTGCATAACACTGCCTTCTCCATCTCATTTTACTGTGCTGCGTGAAGCGCTCATGAGGACCCCAACAGTATTGGTAACGGCGTCACTCAAAGCGTATGGCACAATTCAGGTGTATTAACGATGACACCAGCGAAGCAAGCAGGATTATGGCTCATTCAGTTTATGTCATTTCTCCTTATTTTTTCAGCATGTTACCTGCTATTGCCTGAAGTATATTTGTTCGAGCGTTTTAGCGATCTGGTTGGTTTTATTACCGAACAGGACTGGAATGATTTATTTATGCTAACCGTCCTCTGTGTGTCAGTACTCATCAACACGCTGTTGATTTTTGTTATTGCCAGGCAGAAGAAAAAACACGATTAAGTACCAGCCCGGTCATGCTAGCCGGGCTCCTCTTACCTTCTCCGCCGTAGTTAGCAACAATAGCTCCAGTCATTGCATCATTTGCAACACAATCAAGAGCACAACACATGATGATGGGTAAAGCCGAATACGCCAAATTTAGGGGTGTCAGCCGCCAGACCGTTTATGCCTGGATTGCGCGCGGGGAACAGCTACTGAGTAGCAACAAAATTGATTTATAAAACGCAACATTTTGCGCAAAAGTGTCAAGTTGAGCTATTAGAGATAAAAAATCGTTTATACCAAACAAACCCAATACAGCCCCTCACCCAGCGCCTACTGCTCACAACACGTCCGGTGCTTTGCCACCTGGCAAGCATTGCGCAAGATGTTCAGTGAGGAAATCGATGCAGGTTTTGATACGATCAGAGCTTGATGAACGCCGGGTATATACAGCCCAGATATTCGCTTCCTGATACCACTGGGGCAACACGTGAACCAGTTCACCGCGTTCAAGATACTGCGCAACATCCCATTCCGACCGCAATGTAATGCCATGACCTTTCAGTGCCCAAATGAGCACCACGCTGCCGCTGTTGGAAGAATGAAAACCGTTTAGCCGGCAATGTGTCTGCTGCCTGCCATCCGTTAATATCCAGTTGCCAAATGCCGAGTTTTTTTCCTGAATCATCAGGCAATCATGTTGCACAAGCGCACTCACAGACTCCGGTTTACCGTGGCGTTCGAGATACTCAGGGGAAGCACAAAGGATCCGGCGATTAGTGGCCAACTGCCGTGCGATATACAATTCATTGATGTCATCCCCAACACGAATCTCAATATCGACGCCCTCCTCCACAAGATCCACTTCACGATCCGTTAGCGTGAGTTTTACCGTGATATCAGGGTAGGCGATCATAAATGACGACAGCGCCTCTGCGACATATTTATGCCCAAAACCAAATGAGCAGTTGAGGGTGATATTACCTGCCAGCACGCCACGTTGATTATCCAGACGACTGATAAAGCCATCCATTTCACTGACGATCTGCATCGCCCCATCCAGCGCATTTTCGCCTTCCGGTGTGAGACGCATCACTCTGTTATTACGGAAAAAAAGCCGGACGTTGAGGCATTTTTCAAGGATAGCGATGCGTTTGCTGATATAGGAGGGGGATAGCCCCAGCTCCAGCGCTGCCCGGGCAAATCCACCGTTGCGGGCAACGGTGACAAAAACGAAAAGATCTTCAACAGAAGGCCAGCCCTCAAGGGGCTGGCGATGCTTTTTACCTACAGGCGTCGTTTTCATAACATCGCAGCGAGATGACGGAAAATGACAATGTTATAACACCGATCGCAAAAATGACTGCAGTTTCTGCATGAAGATCTCTGGGATCTCCTCTTGCGGAGAATGCCCGCAAGGCAATGCTTCTCCCTGCACGCGCATCGCTTTTTCTCTCCAGGTATCCACCACATCATACAACTGCCCTACCGTACCCTGAGCCCCCCACAGCAACAGTAGCGGACACTCAATACGCGCAGACGCATCCGCAGCATCGTCTTCAAGATCAATCGATGCCGCGGCACGATAATCTTCGCAGACCGCATGGATCATCTCTGGATTTTGGTAACAGCGCAGGTATTCATTGAACGCATCTTCTGATGTCGCCCCCGCAGTTTTCAACTGACCTGCAATATGCTTACGCAGAAAAAATGCCGGATCGTGCGCGATCATTGTTTCCGGTAATGGAAAAGGTTGGATCAGGAAAAACCACCAAAAATAGCGCGTGGCAAACGCCTTATTGGTTAATGCGTACATTGTAGCTGTCGGGGCTATGTCGATGAACGTGCAACACGTCACACTGTCAGGATAATCAAGGGCCAGCCGATGTCCAACCCGTCCTCCACGATCATGCCCGACAAAAGCGAACCGCGGATAACCCAGAATCTCCATCAGCATGACAATATCCTGCGCCATCATACGCTTTGAATAAGTACGATGCGCCGGATCACTCACTGGTTTGTCGCTGTCTCCATAGCCCCGCAAATCCGGCAAAATCACCGTGTGGCTTTTCGCCAATTCCGGCGCGACTTTACGCCATGTGATGTGGTTCTGTGGATGGCCATGTAAGAGCACCAACGGGGAACCGTTTCCTCCGACGGCGACCCGGATGGTTAAACCATTTGGCAGCCGTACATCCTTTAATGCAAACCCAGGAATGAACGGAGAAGCGCCGCATTCAATAACTGTACTCATCACTGTCTCCTGCCTTCTTTGCTTGCCCGACTTTGCCCCGTCTCATCGCCATCTCTTTTCTTAGCCACGTGCGGATACCGGACGCTTTAACCATGGGCGACGCGCGTAATGCTGCGTCTCAAAATTTTCAATCTCTGGCAGATATTGCAGTGTCCAGGTAATCGCATCTTCGCCAGCGGCCAACATCTCTCGTTTGAGTTCACTAATAACAAAAGGAAGTGTTTCATCTGCTGTCACAATCTCGCAGCGTTCAAGAGAAACCGTAATCAGATTGCTGTCAGCCTTCGTGGCCAACTGTGCCAGACGAGCCAGAGACGCGTCATCCAAAGAGATTGTCAGGATCCCGTTGCGCTGGCAGTTGTCATCAAAAATCCCAGCGAAAGTGGAACCTAACAGCGCCCGGATGCCCAACTGTTTTAATCCCCAAACGGCATGTTCGCGGCTCGATCCGCAGCCAAAGTTGGGGCCGACCAGCAAAAATGTCGCGTCCTGCCAGCCAGGCATATTGAGAATAAAATCAGGATTAGGCTGACCATTGCCCAGGAAACGACGATCGAAAAACACCCCTTTATTCAACCCCTGACGATCGATCCCTTTCAGGAACTGTTTCGGCATAATCACATCGGTGTCGATGTTCGGTTCCAGCATTGGCGCAATTCGCCCGCTAATTTGCTTAAACGTATCCATCTCATTCCCCCGCCTGAAGTAATGTCCGAACATCGACCAGATGCCCTGCTACCGCTGCTGCCGCGACCATCGCCGGGCTCATTAAATGCGTTCTTGCCCCTGCGCCCTGTCGCCCAGGGAAATTACGGTTCGTACCCGATGCGCAGCGATCGCCTGCTGCCAGCACGTCCTCGTTCATCGCAAGGCACATTGAGCAACCCGACTGACGCCATTCAAAACCAGCGTCAATGAAGATTTTCGCCAGCCCCTCTTCTTCCGCCTGACACCGGACCTGCGTTGAACCGGGCACAATAATCCCGCGCACATGGCTGGCAATTTTGCGTCCTGCCACGACTTTCGCGACGGCCCGCAGATCTTCAATGCGGCCATTCGTGCATGAGCCAATAAAAGCGTGCGAAATACGAATGTCACTCACCGGCGTACCGGGCAGCAGATCCATATACTGGAGAGCTTTCTCAAGCGCGAGACGTTTAAGTGGATGCGTTTCATGTTCCGGGGATGGAACATAGCCGGTGATCGCACAGGTTTGATCCGGGCTGATCCCCCAGGTCACTTTAGGCTCAAGATCGAGAAAGTCGATCGTCACGGTCTTATCAAAAACCGCATCTGCATCACTTTTCAACTGCGACCACTCCAGCAATGCCAGTTGCCAGAGTTCACCTGCGGGCATTTGCGGCTTCCCGTAGATATAGTCAAAAACCTTTGCATCCGGCGCAATAATCGCACCGCGAGCCCCTGCCTCCACAGCCATATTGCAAAGCGTCATTCGCCCCTCAACACTCAGGGCACTGATTGTTTCACCGTCGAATTCGATGGCATATCCTGTCGCACCATCTGCGCCAGTACGTTCGAGTAATGCAAGAACGATATCTTTTGCAGAACAACCAAAAGGTAATTCACCCTTAACGCTGACACGCAGGGTTTTCAGCTTACGATACACCAGCGTCTGAGTAGCCAGCAGGTGTTCGATTTCCGACGTACCGATACCAAATCCCAGAGCGCCGAACGCACCGTAAGTGGTGGTATGGCTGTCGCCAGCCGCAATCACCATTCCGGGCATGACCAGCCCTTGCTCGTGGGCAACGACATGTTCTATCCCTTGTCGTGGGTCCAGCACATCAAATAACGTGATACCAAAATCAGCGGCGTTTTCCCGAAAATAATCAACCTGCAGCTGGCCGCCGGGATCCGTCATCAGCATATCGCGCTGTGGTCGGGTGGGATTAACATGATCAACATTCAGCAGAAAGGCTTCCGGATGCCGCACCGGCCGTCCCTGTTCCCTTAACCCGCTAAATGCTTGTGGACTGGTATATTCATTGAGTATCGAACGATCGATATAAAGTAAAACATGCCCTTCGTTATCAAGTTCCCGAACGGTATGCGATTCAACTAATTTTTCATACAGCGTTTTAGCAGACATAGATATATTCCTGGGGTAACGAATGGCTGAATAATGAGATATTCGTCATTGAGGCTTTTAGCTATAGTGACACATTCATGAAAAAACGATGATTCCAGTCGGGAAAGTATAAAAACACACTTCGTGTTGGTGAGCAGACGTCACCCACAGCAAGCTATAAGTATGGATTAGAAAGGAGGATAATATTGTTACCGCTAAGATATGCGAGGAAGTCTCACTTCTGAGTGATGACGATACAACTACACTCTTGTTAAGATGATCAATCTGATGATGAAACAAGTGCAGGAAGAAGGACATGACCACACGTTACGCTGCGCCAATCAAGCCGGGTGATACCATCGCCTTATTTTCGCCTTCTTCCCCTGCCACGGCATTTGCTCCCAATAGATATGCCCGAGCCAAAGAATTTATTCAAAAGCAGGGTTACCGAATAAAAGAAGGTGCATTAACCGGAAAAAGTGCAGGCTGGCGGTCTGGAAGCATCAAGGCTCGTGCAGATGAATTTAATCAATTATTACACGATCCTGATGTGAAATGTATTATGTCAACAATTGGCGGCAATAATACTAATGCAATACTTCCTTATATTGATTACCAACAAATAATCACGAGCCCCAAAATTATCATTGGTTATTCAGATATAACCGCTTTATTACTGGCCATTTATCAAAAAACAGGATTAATTACCTTTTATGGTCCGGCAATGGTCGCATCCTTTGGGGAATACCCACCACTGGTTGACTGGACTTTCGACTACTTTTCGACGATTGTCACTGGCAATCCCCCCCTTCCATTATCCTTGATCCCACCTTCATGTTGGTCAGAAGAACGCCTGGAGTGGGAAACCCAGTCCCGTGCAAAGACCTTAAGGCCAAATACCTGCCAGTATTATGGAGAAGGAAAGGTTACCGGGCGTTTGATTGGTGGCAATCTCAATACGCTGTATGGAATCTGGGGTTCCGAATATATGCCGGAAATTCTGGCCGGTGATATTCTGCTCATCGAGGATAGCCTGAAGGATATCTCTGAGTTAGAAAGGGAGTATGCTCACCTGGCACTCTGTGGTGTCTTTGAAAAAATATCAGCTATTATTCTCGGCAAGCATGAATGCTTAAATGATCTGGGTTGTGGGCAAACACAGCTTGAAATATTACGTGAAGTGCTGGCTGGCCGAAATATCCCTATCGTATCGGATTATGATTGCAGCCATACACATCCGATGATGACCTTACCACTCGGAGTGACTGCTGAAATTGATTTTGCCGCTGAACGCATTGCGTTAGTCTCACCATGGCTGGCGGCATGAGAAAATAGGATCGGAAGTTTGTCGGTCAGGCCTGGGAATATGGCAACGCTTTTGGACGCTGCCATCCCGAAGATGGAAACGTCCGTTAGCGTTTTATTCGAAAGTCAGCTCACACGAGTTCTTTGAGCTGCTCCTGCATATAGGTCGAAAAATACTCTGGATTCTTGATAAGGATACGGTTACCGGAGGCAACTTTTTCTGCCCATCCGGCCACTTTTTTCGTGAACTCGGGATTCCATCCCTCCTGCTCACCCCGTGCCATCACAACTTCCGGACTCGCTGGCACACCTAAGTCATGCAAATACTTTAAGATTCCCTTAGCGGTACTTTCGTCCATTGAATGGGGTACTGACACTGAGGTGTTCATACCACCAATAAAATCCAATGCTTTCTCAATTGCTGTTGGCATGCTCTTATCCTTAAAATTAACCACGTGAGAGACACATTTATACTATGTACCCAACTCAGTCGGGATATCAAAGAGAACGTTGCCTTTATTTGATTTACCCCTCAGCTAAACGCTTGCGGCGACTGTTTTCTGCGCTATTTTTTTGCTTCCCCGGCTAAAACCAGGCCAGTAGCCACCGCATTACGCGGCCCTTCGGTCCCCCGGATATTGCCCTGTCCCGCGACGACACCGTAATGCGCCAACGCGTCGGTGATCATCTGCGGAATTTCAAAATCCAGCGATGAACCCCCCACCAGCACGACAAAAGTGATATCACGGATGGAACCGCCAGGTGACACCTGGCGCAATGCACGCAGGCAGTTGGTCACGAAGACCTTCTCCTTAGCTTGACGTCGCACCAGACGAATTTTTTCCAGCGAAGTCTGGTTATCCACGGGGATCAGCTCGCCGTCTTTCAGATACACCACTTTGGCAAACACCGACGGGCTGAGTGGTTCGCGGAAAAACTCCACCGCACCGTTCTCATGACGAATACTGAACAGGCTCTCTACTTTCGCCAGCGGGTATTTTTTTATTTCCTCGGCCAGAAACGGATCGCTCAGACCCAGCTCCGTCTGAATCAACAGGCTGACCATATTCCCCGCGCCGGCCAGATGTACCGCCTTTACTGCACCTTCGCTATTGATGATGGCTGCATCAGTGGAACCAGCGCCTAAATCGAGGATCGCCAGCGGCGCAGCACATCCAGGCGTCGTTAACGCGCCAGTCACGGCCATATTGGCCTCTACACCCCCCACTTCAACAGAGGTGTTTAATCGCGCGCTCAACTCGCTGGCAATAGCCTGCATTTGTAAACGATCGGATTTCACCATCGCCGCAATGCCGACAGCATTTTCCATCGAACACTCCCCGGCGATGCCGCCCTGCACCTTACGAGGAATAAACGTATCAACTGCCAGCAAATCCTGAATATGCACCGCGTTCATATCATGCCCGGACAGCGAAGCCATCACCTTACGCACGCGTTCCAGCATACCGCCTGCATGCGTTCCCGCTTCACCGCGAATGTCACATACAGGCGCACAGGCGCTCATCGCCTGCATAATAGCCTGCGCCCCTTGCGCCACGTCAGCCTCGCCGCCGCGCCTTTCTCCGCGGATAAAAATCTTACCCGCCGGGATCACCCTTGAGCGCACATCACCCTGCGGTGTTTTCAGCACCACGGCGGAGCGGTTACCAATCAGCGCCCTGGCAATAGGGACGATGGTTTGCGTTTCCTCCGGCGTCAGGGCAAAGAACGTGGCAATGCCGTAGGGGTTAGACAGCGCCCGAACAACCTGGCCCGCGGCCGCGACTTCGACCGCCGCCAACACCCCCTCCGGCACTTTTTCCAGCAGCGTGACTTCATCAACCACCGGCATAGTTCGCCGCAGACGATTGTTCACCAGCACGCCATCATCTTTTTTCAGGATCGCCGCCACCACGTTCACGCCGCGATCCAACGCGTCGTTGATCAGCCAAACGGCTTCGAGGAAATCCATTTCCTCACCCACCAATGGGATCCAGCCCTGGGCAAACCGATCCTCGCTCAATGCCGCCAGCTTCTCCACTGCAATGGTGGTTCCCATTCCCACGCCAACGCCGCCGGGCGTTTGTGGGTTATGACCAATCATCGTCGATTCAGTAATGATGGTTTCGGTGATCGTTTCCATCGCCACATCACCAATGACCGGTGCGGCCTCATTGATACAGATTTTCGCCACATCTTTAAGCGACCATGGCGTTTTTTCCAGCGCCTGCTGCAGGGAAGCGACCACCCCGGCAATATTGTCCCGCGTTCCTTTCATGCCCGTGGTCGCGACAATCCCGCTGGCGATAAACCGGCCATGCTGCGCCAACGCCACTTCCGTGGTGGCGTTGCCGATATCAATCCCTGCAATTAACGGCATATTCCCTCCGTCACTGGCTGCCTTTACGCAGCTTGTTTCTCTGCTGATAGACTTCTGCCGACTCACGCACAAATCCGGCATTCACCGTCGCGTGCCAGGTATGTTCCAGCTCATCAGCGATCGCCTGTAGCTCCGCGAATGAAGAGCGAAACGGACGTAGTGCGTTGTAGATTTCCAGAATGCGGGTATCCGGGATGGCAATCAGTTCCGCCGCCCGACGGAAGTTGCGCGCCACGGCGTGACGGTGCATCTGTTCGGCAATCTGCGCCTGATACTCCAGCGTTTGCTGGGAAATACGCACATCCTGCGGCCCTACATGTCCCGCCAGCACATTCTCAAGGGTGATATCGGTTAACGGTTTCCCGGTGGGGGTCAGGATTTTCTCCGGGCAGCGGGTAGCTAAAGGATAATCCTGCGCGGTCATGATGTTGTCGTTCATTGTCATTCCCTTACTAGTGCAATATGCAGCGTGACAGGCGCAGCATCCTGCACCACATGCTTGGTTTCTTTAATGTGAAACAACGCGGCTTTGGCCATAAATTTGGGGCGCACCATCTGGTCATTGACCACCGGAACCGGCGAGGGCGACTCTTTGCGTGCATAGCGCGCAGCGTTCTTTCCAATCTGACGATACGTTTCCAGCGTCAGCAGCGGGGCCTGAGAGAAGAGCTCAAGGTTACTCAGGGGCAGCAAATCACGCTGATGGATAACCGTGGTTCCCTTTGACTGAATACCAATCCCGATGCCGGAGCCACTGAGGTTCGCCGCATCCCACGCCATAAAAGAGACATCCGAGGTGCGCAGAATTCTCACCACTCGCGCATGCAGTCCCTCTTCTTCAATTCCTGCCACCAGCTCTTTCAGAATCGCGTTGTGCGGCATATCAATCAGGGTTTTATGCTGGTGCTTGCCAAAGGCCGGTCCGACGCCAATCACCACTTCGTCAGCGCGATCGTCTGCTTTTGCCACCTCGCCTTCACTGACCTGCAAGGTAAAAACGGGCTTACGTTCAGTTGTGCATTCCACGGTGTACCGCCTTATTCAATCGAGCTGGGCTGAACCACGCCCGCAATATTTTTAATTTCCGCCCAGCGTTCGGCACTGATGCGATAGCCGGTGCCGGGTCCCTGATAATCATTGATGTCGTTCACGGCGCTGACCACGTCGAACTGGCGATCCAGAATGGCCGATGTTTGCAGGTAATCACCGGTCACACGCTGTCTCAACATATTGAGAATATTGCTGGCGATATCTTCGAATCCGCTACCGCTTAGCGCCCCGACGATATCCAGCCCGGTAATGTTGCGCTTCATCATCTCTTCCACTGCCGCCAGATCTTCCACCACATTGCGCGCAGGCATGTCTTTGCTGCCGTGAGCATAGGTGGCAGCCTCCACTTCCTCATCACTGATTGTCGGCAGCCCCAGTTCGCGGAATACCGCCTGAATAGCCCGCGCCGCTTTGTTACGGATGGCGATGGTTTCTTCTTCGGTTACCGGGCGCAGGCCACCGTCAACCATCAGGTCACGTTGCAGTATGTTGTAATCATCGAAGTCTTCAGCATCGAAGTTAGAACCGGCAAACATGTTGTCGTAGTTGGGGACGGCGCTATAGCCAGAGAAGATAAAGTCGGTGCCGGGCAGCATCTGCATCAGGGTGCGGGCGGTACGGCGAATATCGGAGTGTGAGAAGGTCTGGTCATTGGCCGAGGCCACTTCAAGGTCGAGCATCGACGCAATCAGGTTTTCCGCCAGCACCGCGCGAATACCCGACGGCACTGCGCCCGTCATCCCGATACAACTGACCGCCCCGTTTTGCAGCCCCTGCACACCCGCGCCCTTGGTAATGAAAATGCAGCGGGATTCCAGGTACAACATCGATTTACTCTCGGAATAGCCCATCAAGGCTTCCGAACCGGTACCGGAGGTATAGCGCATCTTCAGCCCGCGGGACGCATAGGCCGAGGCGAGAAACGCTTTTGACCACGGCGTATCGTCGCCGTCAGTGAATACCGATTCCGTTCCGTAGACCGACACCGTTTCGGCGTAGCTGGTTAACCCGCGCATTCCCAGCTCCAGCTCAGTAGCCTCTTCAACGGAACATTGTGTCAGCACGCCAGGACGACCGCACTGAGAACCGACCAACAGCGCCAGGGCGTTAAACGGCGCATAGCGGGCAATCCCGACCGTCGTTTCCTGTTCTGAAAAACCACGAATCCCCGCTTCAGCGGCATCGGCGGCAATCTGCACCGGATTATCTTTCAGGTTGGTCACGTGACACTGGTTGGAGGGCGTGCGTCGGGCGCGCATTTTTTGCAGCGCCATCATCATCTCTACCACGTTCATTTTCGCCATCACCTCCACTGCTTTCGCCGGGGTGATAGCGGTGGTAATGGCAATGATCTCTTCGCGACTGACGTGGATATCTACCAGCATTCTGGCGATCGCCAAAGCGTCGAGCTGCATGGCGCGTTCGGTTTCAGCGACGTTTATCGCGTAGTCGGCAATAAAGCGGTCAATCATGTCGAACTGTGCGCGGCTCTTGCCGTCCAGTTCAACAATACGACCCTTTTCCACCTTCACAGAAGAGGCCGGATCGTAGGGACTTTCCATGGCGATCAGCCCTTCTTCCGGCCATTCGCCAATAAGCCCATCCTGATTTACAGGACGCTTTGCCAGGACTTCGAATCGTTTTGATCTTCTCATAGTTTATGGACTCAAAAGATAAAGAATAGGGACGCCAGGCTGTATCGCTGGTGCTCTACCACCCCAGCAATCGCCTTTATCAGCAATAGCCGAACTTTAAATGAGCAGGCCGATAAAAAAATAAAATTAATTACGTTCCAATTTGATACATATTTAAATGTCAGCGTTTCATATTGAAACGGCCCACGGGAATATCCACGAAGAATTGTGACGCGCTTAAATGATCATTGTCAATAAATGCCTAACACAGGAAATAAAATTAATATTTTAGAAAAACTCACACTATTGACTTAATAACTCGCCGCGAGAAAATACAGAAAACCCAATGAGAAAAAAATAGCTGTAGCGCGATATTTTTTGCGACCTCAGCCCTACAACCTTGTCAGGAGATACTGTGAATAAGAGCCAACAAATCGCCACCATTACGCTGGCGGCTGCAAAGAAAATGGCGACTGCCGTCGAGGCAAAAGCGCTTAAGATCAACGTTCCAGTAGTCTTTTCCGTGGTTGACCGCGGTGGAAACACGCTACTGATGCAGCGCATGGACGAGGCGTTTGTCACCAGTTGTGATATTTCTCTCAATAAAGCCTGGACCGCCTGCTGTCTGCGGCAGGGCACACATGAAATTACCGATGCAGTACAACCCGGTGCTTCTCTATATGGTTTACAGCTCACCAACCAGCAGCGAATCGTTATTTTCGGTGGCGGTTTGCCTGTTATATTCGACGGACAATTAATCGGTGCCGTAGGCGTTAGTGGCGGTACTGTGGAACAAGATAGATTATTGGCTGAGACCGCACTGAATTGTTTCTCTGAATTATAATTTAAATCTAAGAAGGTATATTATGAGCTATCGTATGTTTGATTACCTTGTGCCGAATGTTAACTTTTTTGGCCCAAATGCTATTTCCGTTGTCGGCGAACGTTGCAAACTGTTAGGCGGTAAAAAAGCGCTGCTGGTCACCGATAAAGGTCTGCGGGCGATAAAAGACGGTGCAGTAGATAAAACGCTGGTACATCTGCGTGGAGCCGGGATTGAGGTGGTCGTATTTGACGGCGTAGAGCCGAACCCTAAAGACACCAACGTGCGCGACGGTCTGGAGGTATTTCGCAAAGAGCAGTGCGATATCATCGTTACCGTTGGCGGCGGTAGCCCGCATGACTGCGGTAAAGGTATCGGTATCGCGGCCACGCACGAAGGCGATCTCTACAGTTACGCCGGAATTGAAACGCTGACCAATCCGCTGCCGCCAATCGTTGCGGTCAATACCACCGCGGGTACCGCCAGCGAAGTCACCCGCCACTGCGTGCTGACCAATACCAAAACCAAAGTGAAGTTTGTGATTGTCAGTTGGCGTAACCTGCCGTCGGTTTCCATTAATGACCCGCTGCTGATGCTCGGTAAACCAGCACCACTTACCGCCGCGACCGGGATGGACGCCCTGACCCACGCCGTGGAAGCTTACATTTCCAAAGATGCTAACCCGGTCACCGATGCCGCCGCTATCCAGGCGATCCGTCTGATTGCCCGTAACTTGCGCCAGGCCGTCGCGCTGGGCAGCAACCTGAAAGCCCGTGAAAATATGGCCTATGCCTCTCTGCTGGCCGGTATGGCTTTCAACAACGCCAACCTCGGCTATGTTCATGCGATGGCACACCAGCTCGGTGGTCTGTACGACATGCCGCACGGCGTGGCCAATGCGGTACTGCTGCCACACGTAGCCCGTTATAACCTCATCGCCAACCCGGAGAAATTTGCCGATATCGCTGAGTTTATGGGCGAGAACACCGACGGGCTGTCAACCATGGATGCCGCTGAGCTGGCCATTCGCGCCATCGCCCGTCTTTCCGCCGATATTGGTATTCCACAGCATTTGCAGGAGCTGGGCGTCAAAGAAGCCGATTTCCCTTACATGGCGGAAATGGCGCTGAAAGATGGCAACGCGTTCTCGAACCCGCGTAAAGGGAACGAGAAAGAGATCGCTGAAATCTTCCGTCAGGCTTTCTAATCCAAAGGGGGCGCAATGTCACTTTCATCACCGAGCGTACATCTGTTTTATCACCCACGCTGGCAGGATACCCGCGCGCTTGATGAGCTGTGCTGGGGACTGGAAGAGCAAGGCGTCCCATGCCGGACTGTCTGTTGCGACGAGAATGACTGTGCGCTGGCCTTGAGCAAACTTGCGGCCAAAAGCTCAACGCTGCGTGTCGGTCTTGGTCTCAACGCCACGGGTGATATTGCTTTAACCCACGCCCAGTTGCCCGAGGATCGGGCGCTGGTTCGTGGTCATATCACCGCCGGAATGGCGCAGATCCGCACGCTTGGTGCCAATGCCGGTCAACTGGTCAAAGTGCTTCCTTTCAGCGAGATAAAATAAATGTACCGTATCTATACCCGCACTGGTGATAAGGGCACGACCGCGCTGTTTGGTGGCAGCCGTATCGACAAAGACGATATCCGCGTGAATGCCTATGGCACCGTGGACGAACTGATTTCCCAGCTTGGCGTCTGCTACGCCAGCACGCGCCTGACAGCGCTTCGCCAGGATTTACATACCATCCAGAAGACGCTGTTTGTGCTTGGCGCGGAACTTGCCAGTGATGAGAAAGGACTTGCTCGCTTAACACAGACGATTAGCCCCGAGGATATTCAGGCGTTGGAGCAGCTTATTGATCGCAATATGACGCAAAGCGGTCCGCTAAAAGAGTTTGTTGTTCCGGGGAAAAACCTCGCATCGGCACAGTTGCATGTTGCGCGCACGCTGGCGCGTCGGCTGGAGCGACTCCTCATCGCCATGGACAGAACGTTGACGCTGCGTGATGAGCTTAAGCGTTACATCAATCGTCTGTCCGACGCCCTCTTCTCGATGGCGAGGATCGAAGAAACTACTCCAGATGTTTGCGCTTAAACTGGCTGGCATCGATGTCGTACTGTTTCATCTTGCGCCACAAGGTGGTGCGGCCAATATTCAGCAGTTGCGACATTTCCTGCACACGTCCGCTGGTGACGCGGGCGGCATGGATAATCGCTTCTTTTTCGATGGCGGTAAACGTCAGGCTGGCTGGCAGCAGCGATGATGCAGTCTCCAGGCCTGGGCGTTCCGCAAACAGATAATCCGGCAGATTACTCAGGCGAATATGGCCATTGTCGCTACTGATAGCGATATTTTCGATAATGCTGTTGAGCTCAAAATCATTGCCCGGCCACGAGTAGGCAACCAGTTGTGCCAGTGCGTCATCGTCCAGCTTCAGACTGGATGAAAAGCGTTTTTTCAGGCTATTTAAGCGTGTATGAATCAGCGCCGGAATGCTGTTACGCCGTGCCCGCAGCGGTGGAATAACAATTTCAAAGGAGTGTAACGCGTAATACAGTTGGCGGCTAAAGCGGTTTTGCTCCACCAGGTTGGCGAGATCAACCGTAGTAGTGGCAATCACTTTCACATCAACCGGGATCAGGCGGCGGGCATCAAGGCGAGTCAATACGCCCTGCTTGATAACCTGCAACAACGCGGATTGCAACTCGGGTGCCAGATACTCAATTTTTTCCAGAAACAGCGTACCGCCGTTCGCCAGCTCAAGGCGGCTCAGCCGACCGTTTTCATCATCGGTTGGCGCACTGCCCATAAAATCCTGCCCCAGCACGCTGTTGGCATACAGTTGGCAGTTAACGGCGATATAAGGCCCGCTGGCACGTTCACTTTCATTGTGAATAGCCTGGCTCAATAGCTCTTTACCCACCCCCTCTTCACCGCACAACAGAATAGGGAAACTCCCTCTCGCCGCCTGGCGACCAAAATGGATCAGTCGACGGGTTTCCGGGTCATCCGTCGACATCTGTTCAAAGGTGTGGCTGACTTTCCCGAGCTGGCTGGTCATCAACTGACGCATTTGTTCAACGGGATGAAGCAGCAGAATAAAGCTGTTGCCCTGTTCTTCAACGATAGGTTTCAGAGTAATAACAGCATCAACAAACTGGTGCTGGCTTTCGAAAGTCACTTCGACGTGATTCAGGCCGCGAGCATGTTTGATCGCCCGGCGCAGCAAAGTGGGCAGATTAACCAGGTCATTAATGTTTTTACCCTGGCTGGCCTGTGCATCCAGATGTAAAAGCAAAGCGGCACGGGCATTAAGAAACTGCAGAACGCCCTGCTCGTTCCATGCCATTACGCCATCATCCATGCTCTCTAACAGCCCATACATCTGATTAAGATGGCGGTTAGATTCGGCCAACAGGCTGTCGGTCAGCAAAGAGTTGCCGACTTCTCTGGCAATCGCCAGCGTCAGGGAGAGATCGGAAACGGACTCATGCTCCACCAGGCAGCACAGGGAAATGGAGCCAAACAGCCGCCCATGGTTATCAAAGACCGGGGTAGAGCAGAACGACCACGGATGCAGCGCCTGCTTAAAATGCTGATCGCCTGAGGTTTTTGTTGGCTGCCCTGGCATCGTCGCCAGCGATAGCGCACAACTGCCGATAATGCTCTCCGCACAGTAGCTACCGTCACGAAAGCCAAGTTCCGCCAGTTGTTCCACCGTCTGCGGATCGCCGCACCGGCTGAGAATACAAGCCGATTCATCCAGAATCAGCAGCGCACAGGGACGTCCATCCATAAACTCCCAGGCATCTTCCAGTGCGGCCTGTCCAATCGTCAGCAGTGCAGTCTTGCGGCGGCAAATCGACGCAAAAGTCAGTCCCTGCGCCTGATGCGGTGCCTGCCAGGTTTCCCGCTGCATAAACTTGCTGCAACGATGCCATGACTGAGCAATGACCGAAGAAACTTCCTTCCCGATGCCATGAGTGTGCGCCG
The DNA here is from genome assembly GCF_028069825.1 of Citrobacter sp. Igbk 14. Lineage (NCBI taxonomy): Bacteria > Pseudomonadati > Pseudomonadota > Gammaproteobacteria > Enterobacterales > Enterobacteriaceae > Citrobacter > Citrobacter sp. Igbk 14. The sequence goes on along the minus strand of NZ_JANEWM010000065.1, from coordinate 6,734 downwards.
TCATATCCATTTCCGCTGTTTTACCATAGACAACCCCTCCGGCAGAGACTGTCAGAGGGGGAGAAGATACTGAATAAAAGGCTTACCGACGTCTGATTAACGCGCCAGCCACTGCTGTCCCAGCAGGTCTGCCGTCAGAATAGCGGCATGGACGCTTTCAGGCGTCACCGGGAACGGCATATTGTGAATGGTTTCACCTTCCGCGCAGGTGGCTTTCGCAACAGCCATAATCTTAGCGTCGATGCCGTCTTTCACGCCCATTTGCGCCAGCGTTACCGGCAGATCCACTTTCTGGCAGAAATTCAGCACTGTTTCGATCTCTTCCATCGGGCTGTTCTGCAGCACCAGTTGCGCCAGCGTACCAAACGCCACTTTTTCACCGTGGTACAAATGGTGACACTCTTCCAGAATGGTGAAGCCGTTATGGATGGCGTGTGCCCCCGCGAGGCCACTGCTTTCAAAGCCAATGCCGCTGAGATAGGTGTTCGCTTCCACGATACGTTCCAGAGCATCGGTCACCACGCCAGCCTGTGCAGCCAGACGAGCCTTTTCACCTTCTGCCAGCAGCGTATCATAGCACAAGCGTGCCAGGCTCAGGGCCGCCGCCGTGGACTGTCCCCCTGCCATGCTGGTCGCTCTGGCATCAAAACACGCTTTTGCTTCAAACCAGGTCGAGAGCGCATCGCCCATCCCGGCCACCAGCAGACGTACCGGCGCTTTGGCGATAATTGCTGTATCCATGACAACCATATCCGGGTTTTTCGGGTAGATCAGATATTCTTCGAACTCACCGGCTTCGGTGTAGATAACAGACAGCGCACTGGTTGGCGCATCCGTTGAGGCGATAGTTGGAATCACCACCACCGGCAGTTTCTGGTAGTAGCCAATCGCTTTGGCGGTATCCAGCGTTTTCCCACCGCCAATCCCAACCACACCGCGGCAACCGTGCTGCTTCAGAATGGCAATCAGGCGATTAATTTCAACATGGCTGCATTCGCCATTGAAGCGTTCCGCGTGGCAGCTAATACCGTGGCTGTGCAGGCCATTGAGTACTTTGTCTCCCGCCAGTTTCATGACGAAGTCATCTGCAATCACGAAAAAGCTGTCTGCCAGATTTTTAGCGTATTGACCAAATAAGGTAGAAGCGTCAGGACCCTGGAGATATTTGGCTGGAGATTGAATAACTTTTAGCATTCCTTTCATCCTCAAATAAGTACATGTTTTTACATGGTGAGCCCTGGCGTTAACCTGTTTAGCCTGTTGCGAACGGCAAAAACGGGAGGTACCGGAGCGATGCAATAACTGTATGGCGAGGCGGGAACAAAAAAATCATTCGTCTTTTTGTTCTGATATGAAACAGATAAAAATGACATGCGTTCCATATTGAAACGATTAACCATAAAAATAATAAGGTTTGCGATCCCGATCCGTTCATTTGCCGGCAAATCCTTGCAGAACGCGAAAATCGAATTCCCTTTGCCTCTCTCTGACACCATTAAAAGCAGTAACAAAACGTTTACTGTGCCGTGTGGCCAACATTGAAAAGGCGATAAAAAAGTCGAGCGGGCTCGCATTGTGATCATTCCTCTCACAAATACGTTCCATTACGGAACAAAAAATAACAATTACGTTCCGTAATGAAACTCATTTTGCCGCTGTTTTTTTCCACGCTGACTCCGCCAGAATCTCCCCCATCGCCTCCGCACCATGACAATGCATTCGGGGGTTTGTTTTACACTCAACCTCGAGGAGCCGTTATGTCTCAATTCTTTTTTAATCAGCGTACCCAACTCGTTAACGACGTCATCGACGGTACGATTATCACCAGTCCGTGGAACAATCTGGCGCGTCTGGAAAGCGATCCGGCTATTCGCATCGTGGTTCGTCGCGATCTCAACAAAGATAACGTGGCGGTGATCTCCGGCGGTGGCTCAGGACACGAACCCGCCCACGTTGGCTTTATCGGCAAAGGGATGTTGACCGCGGCAGTCTGTGGCGACGTGTTTGCGTCCCCGAGCGTAGATGCCGTGCTGACCGCAATCCAGGCGGTAACTGGCGATGCAGGCTGTCTGTTGATCGTTAAAAATTACACTGGCGATCGTCTTAACTTCGGTCTCGCCGCCGAAAAAGCACGCCGCCTTGGCTATAACGTCGAAATGCTGATTGTCGGCGACGATATCTCCCTGCCGGATAACAAGCATCCTCGCGGGATTGCGGGCACTATCCTGGTTCATAAAGTGGCAGGCTATTTCGCTGAACGTGGCTACAACCTCGCTACCGTCCTGCGTGAAGCGCAGTATGCAGCAAGTAACACCTTCAGCCTGGGCGTCGCCATTTCCAGTTGCCACCTGCCGCAGGAAACCGGCGCCGCACCGCGCCATCATGCGGGCCATGCCGAACTGGGCATGGGCATTCACGGCGAGCCTGGCGCCTCGGTTATCGCTACCCAAAACAGTGCGCAGGTGGTGACTCTGATGGTCGATAAACTGATGGCGGCACTGCCGGAAACCGGCCGTCTGGCGGTGATGATTAATAATCTGGGCGGCGTGTCCGTTGCTGAAATGGCTATCATCACTCGGGAACTGGCAAACAGCCCACTGCATCCGCGTATCGACTGGCTGATTGGCCCGGCCTCGCTGGTCACAGCCCTGGATATGAAAGGTTTCTCGCTGACCGCCATCGTACTGGAAGAGAGCATCGAAAAAGCACTGTTAACCGAAGTAGAAACCAGCAGCTGGCCGACGCCTGTCCCACCACGCGAAATCAACTGTGTGCCATCATCGCAGCGCAGCGCGCGTGTCGAATTCCAGCCTTCAGCCAACACGCTGGTCGCCGGGATTATTGAGCAGGTCACCGGAACGCTTTCCGATCTGGAAGCACACCTCAACGCGCTGGATGCCAAAGTAGGTGATGGTGATACAGGTTCAACTTTTGCCGCTGGTGCACGTGAAATCGCTGACCTGCTGCATCGTGAGCAGCTTCCACTGAATAACCTCGCCACGCTGTTCGCCCTGATCGGCGAACGCCTGACCGTGGTGATGGGCGGGTCCAGCGGCGTACTGATGTCCATCTTCTTTACCGCCGCCGGGCAGAAGCTGGAGCAAGGGGCTGATGTTGCCGAAGCCCTGAACACAGGGCTGGCGCAGATGAAGTTCTACGGCGGTGCAGACGAGGGTGACCGTACGATGATTGATGCGCTGCAACCCGCGCTGACATCTCTGCTGGCACAACCGCAAAACCTGCAAGCCGCTTTTGACGCCGCACAGGCAGGCGCAGAGCGTACCTGTCTGTCGAGCAAAGCCAACGCGGGTCGCGCATCGTATCTCAGCGGTGAAAGCCTGCTGGGCAATATGGACCCCGGTGCACACGCCGTCGCAATGGTATTTAAAGCACTGGCAGAGAGTGAGTTGGGATAAGCCATAAGTGCCTGATGCGCTTCGCTTATCAGGCCTACGAGTGCAAACCTTTGTAGGCCGGATAAGGCGTTCACGCCGCCATCCGGCAAAGCAATGCCTGATGCGCTTCGCTTATCAGGCCTACGAGTGCAAACCTTTGTAGGCCGGATAAGGCGTTTACGCCGCCATCCGGCAAAGCAATGCCTGATGCGCTTCGCTTATCAGGCCTACGAGTGCAAACCTTTGTAGGCCGGATAAGGCGTTCACGCCGCCATCCGGCAAAGAAATGCCTGATGCGCTGCGCTTATCAGGCCTACGAATGCAAACCTTTGTAGGCCGGATAAGGCGTGTGCGCCGCCATCCAGCTGCATATTAGCGATAGACGCGAATACCGCCTTCTACGCCCCGACTAAACAATACTTGCCACAGCTCGATATCTCTGGCGCGGAACGCACCGGCACAAGCGCACAGGTAATAATTGAACATCCTTCTGAAGGTCGCGGAATAACGCGATGACAGCTCTGGCCACGCCTGATTAAACCGTGCATGCCAGGCCATCAGCGTTTTATCATAGTCACTGCCAAAGTTATGCCAGTCTTCCATCACGAATCGCGACTCGCTCGCTTCAGCAATATGCGAAATCGCCGGTAAGCAGCCATTCGGGAAAATATATTTATTGATCCACGGATCAACGCTCATCCCTTTTTTATTGCTGCCAATAGTATGCAGCAGGAACAATCCGTCCGACTTCAAACAGCGGTCAGCAATACTGAAATAGGTATCGTAATTTTTTGGCCCCACATGCTCGAACATCCCCACGGAGACAATACGATCGTAGTGCTTGTCGAGGTCACGATAATCCTGAAGCAGGATGGTCACATCCAGGCCTTCACAGCGCTGCTGCGCCATTTTTTGCTGCTCTTTCGAGATAGTGACGCCTTCTACCGCCACGCCATAATGGTGCGCCGCATATTCGGCCAGTCCGCCCCAACCGCAACCAATGTCCAGTAAACGCATGCCCGGTTTCAGTTGCAGCTTCTCGCAAATCATTTTTAATTTGGCGTTTTGCGCATCTTCTAAGGTGGTAGCCTCTTTCCAGTAGCCACAGGAATATTGCATGTGGGGATCCAACATGAGCGCAAAGAGATCGTTGCCAATATCGTAGTGTTCTTTACCGACAATCCACGCACGACTACGAGACTGCAAATTAAACAGGCGGGCGCTGGCAATACGCAATATATCCTTCAGATTTCCCGGCATTTGCTGGTCGAGTTTTGCTTTCAGGATTTTGCTGAACAGAACATCGAGGCGTTCGCAGTCCCACCAGCCTTCCATATAGCTTTCGCCAAGCCCCAGGGAACCTTGTTGCAGCACCCGTTTAAAGAAACCGGCATGATGAAGTTGAATGTCCCAGGGGCGGGAACCATTGATCTGAATATCTGCTTGCTGGAGCAGCTCTTTTCCCATTCGGGTCCAGTTATCATTTGTTTCATTGACGATGACAGCGTCTGAACAAAGCGTGTTCATGGTATTTACCAAAGGTGGGCTATTAATTCTTACGCAAGATTATTATGGAAAAAAGAATGTATGTATTATGATTTGCGGACAAGATCTATCGAGCAGCGGCCACCTAACCGGGAGAATCACGTCTTTGAGTATGGATACTTTCCCCCCAAAACAGTGGAACTCCTTCCCGGACGACTCCATGGCCGAGTTGCCGCAGGACGTTTACTTTCGCTCTTATGTCCTTGAAGCCAACCACCATGTTCCGCAGCACTCACATGCTTTTATGCAGTTTCATTTTGCCCGCAAAGGCAGTATGCGCATTGATGTCGCCGGCAAGTGCTGGATAATCCCCGCGCATTACGGCATCTGGATCCCCAATAATACTGAGCATGCCGTTTGGGCGCTGGATGATGTGCATTTAGAGAATCTGGATATTAAACCGGGCTTTCTCGAAGAAAGTATCCATGAGTGTAAAGTCGTGGCGATCAGTGATTTCGCCAGAGAGTTTATTCACTACGCCACGAATTCAATTTCAGGCCATTATGATAGCCAGTCAAAAGAAGGCAAACTGGTCAGTGTGCTGGTGGACATTATTCTGCAATTACCAGAAGTCGCCTTTGTATTGCCCTGGCCGCAGGATCGCGAATTAACCAAAGTGTGCCGAACAATACAAGCGTCTCCGGCGCTGGAACATTCAGTAGAGTATTGGGCACAACATTTGGGTATGTCTGCCCGTACCTTTTCGCGTCATTTCAAAAAAGAAACCGGATTACCCTTCAGCGTCTGGAAGCAAAAAATGCGAATTCTGGAGTCAGTACTCATGCTGAAGAAAAATAAAAGCGTAACCGCCGTGGCGCTCGATGTAGGATATTCAAGCACCGCAGCGTTTAGTTATGCATTCCGCCAGGCGTTTGGCGTTTCACCGTCACATTATTAATTAACGTTCCGACGTTGATGCCAGTAAGCCGCGGCGCGTACCAACTGCTGATCGAAAGCCTCAGTAGCAAAGCGGGCGCTCAGGTTTTTCACCACTTTTCCTTCGCCAGTTATCCAGATGAAATAATCCTGTGCAGGCACGGTCAACTGTGAAAGCTGCTCATTCACTGCCTGTTCGTCATGGCCGACAAACCACTGAATTGTAAAACCGTCGAGATGAGCGAAATAATCCTGATACGCTGCATCGCGTACGCTGACCAGCGCCGTCACATTTGGACGTACCGCTAAACGACCGATCGCCTCCAGCCGGCGACGTAGCGCTGGCATTCCAGATTCATCACACACGTAAACCTGGTACGTATAGTCTTCTGGTACCACCAGCGAGCCACGCGGTCCGCCAATCGTCAATTTGTCACCTTCACGCGCATTCATCGCCCACGTACTCGCCACCCCGCCATCGTGGATATAAAAATCCAGCGCCAGTTCATGGCGTGCCGGGTCATACAACGGCGTGTAATCACGGGATATCGGGCGTACCCCCTCTGGCCAGACAATCCCCTCATCCGTCACGACGGGTGGCACAAAGTGACTGCCCGGTTCCGGGAAAAAGACCTTGGTATGGTCGTCAAAACCCTGTGAGCTAAAACCATCCAGTGCGTCACCGCCCAGTACAATGCGCTGAAAACCCGCGCTGATACGTTCAACCCGCAGGACAGTCAGTTCACGGAAGCGCAGCTCATTGCGAACGCGCTGTGGATAGCGTGAAGTGTTATTTGTCATTTTTTCGCCTTCGTGACAGAGATTAGATATATCTAAATAAATTTCAAATGATAATGATTGCTAATTGAGAATATTGCAAGAACTTTTTTGATAGGGTCTGGACAGAGCCTCCAAAAC
>NZ_JANEWM010000064.1:0-24276 GCF_028069825.1 Citrobacter sp. Igbk 14 | reverse complement strand
CTTTTAAAAACAACATATTACGATAAATAATAGCAATTTTATATCACCCTATCCTCACTATTTTTTCACTCACACTTTCAAGTCAGCCATTCTTTTTCCTCGCTTCTTTTTATAGTCATGAAAATCGGGACAACCCAGGCGAGGTCTTTATGCAACAAGAAGCGTTAGGAATGGTAGAAACCAAAGGCTTAACTGCAGCCATAGAGGCCGCAGACGCAATGGTGAAATCAGCCAATGTGATGCTGGTCGGCTACGAAAAAATTGGTTCAGGGCTGGTAACAGTCATTGTTCGCGGTGATGTCGGCGCGGTTAAAGCAGCAACAGATGCCGGTGCCGCCGCCGCACGCAACGTGGGAGAAGTGAAAGCCGTACATGTGATCCCACGCCCTCACACCGATGTCGAAAAAATCTTACCGAAGGGAATTAGCTAATGAGCAGCAATGAGCTGGTTGAACAGATCATGGCGCAGGTGATTGCTCGTGTGGCAACGCCAGAACAACAGGCTATCCCTGAAAATACTCACCCAACACGAGAAACGGCTATGGCAGAGAAGAGCTGCAGTTTAACGGAGTTTGTCGGTACTGCGATTGGCGACACCGTCGGTCTGGTAATCGCCAACGTAGACAGTGCCTTACTGGATGCGATGAAACTTGAAAAGCGCTATCGCTCCATCGGTATCCTCGGCGCGCGCACAGGCGCTGGCCCACACATCATGGCCGCCGATGAAGCGGTAAAAGCCACAAATACTGAAGTCGTCAGCATTGAACTTCCTCGTGATACCAAAGGCGGCGCAGGTCACGGCTCGCTGATTATCTTAGGCGGTAACGACGTTTCTGACGTGAAACGCGGGATTGAAGTTGCGCTGAAAGAACTGGATCGCACCTTTGGCGATGTATATGCCAACGAAGCCGGACACATCGAAATGCAATACACGGCGCGCGCCAGCTACGCACTGGAAAAAGCCTTCGGAGCACCAATTGGTCGTGCCTGTGGCGTTATCGTCGGTGCCCCTGCCTCCGTTGGTGTACTGATGGCCGATACGGCGCTGAAATCCGCCAATGTTGAAGTGGTGGCCTACAGTTCTCCCGCTCATGGCACCAGTTTCAGCAACGAAGCCATTCTGGTCATTTCCGGTGACTCTGGGGCTGTGCGTCAGGCCGTTATCTCAGCCCGTGAGATCGGTAAAACCGTGCTGGCGACCCTGGGCTCAGAACCCAAAAACGACCGTCCATCCTATATCTGATATCAGTGAGGCTGATTCATGAGATCGAAAAGATTTGAAGCACTGGCGAAACGCCCTGTGAATCAGGACGGCTTCGTTAAGGAGTGGATCGAAGAAGGCTTCATTGCGATGGAAAGCCCGAACGACCCTAAGCCGTCGATTAAAATCGTCAACGGTATCGTCACTGAACTGGACGGCAAATCCGTCAGTGAATTTGATCTGATTGACCACTTCATCGCGCGCTACGGCATTAACCTGGCCCGCGCTGAAGAGGTGATGGCGATGGACTCGGTTAAACTCGCCAATATGCTTTGCGACCCTAACGTCAAGCGTATGGACATTGTTCCTCTGACCACTGCAATGACGCCAGCGAAAATTGTGGAAGTGGTTTCGCACATGAACGTCGTTGAGATGATGATGGCAATGCAGAAAATGCGTGCCCGCCGAACCCCTTCTCAACAAGCGCACGTGACTAACGTTAAAGACAACCCGGTACAGATTGCTGCCGATGCCGCCGAAGGCGCATGGCGTGGGTTTGACGAACAAGAAACCACGGTTGCGGTAGCACGCTACGCGCCGTTCAACGCCATCGCGCTATTGGTCGGCTCTCAGGTTGGTCGTCCGGGCGTACTGACGCAGTGCTCCCTGGAAGAAGCCACCGAGCTGAAACTCGGCATGTTGGGCCACACCTGTTACGCCGAAACCATTTCCGTTTACGGCACTGAACCCGTCTTTACCGACGGTGACGACACGCCATGGTCAAAAGGTTTTCTGGCCTCTTCTTACGCCTCACGCGGCCTGAAAATGCGCTTCACTTCTGGTTCCGGTTCAGAAGTTCAGATGGGCTACGCCGAAGGCAAATCGATGCTTTATCTGGAAGCACGCTGCATTTACATCACCAAGGCGGCTGGCGTTCAGGGTTTGCAAAACGGTTCCGTAAGCTGCATCGGCGTACCGTCTGCCGTGCCATCAGGCATTCGCGCGGTACTGGCGGAAAACCTGATCTGCTCGTCACTGGATCTGGAATGCGCCTCCAGTAACGACCAGACCTTCACCCACTCCGATATGCGTCGTACTGCTCGTCTGCTGATGCAATTCTTGCCGGGTACAGATTTCATTTCATCTGGTTATTCCGCTGTTCCGAACTACGACAACATGTTCGCTGGTTCCAACGAGGATGCCGAAGATTTTGACGATTACAACGTCATCCAGCGCGATCTGAAAGTCGACGGTGGTTTGCGTCCGGTGCGTGAAGAAGACGTTATCGCCATTCGCAATAAAGCGGCTCGCGCACTGCAGGCCGTATTCGCCGGGATGGGATTACCGCCAATCACCGACGAAGAAGTCGAGGCCGCAACCTACGCCCACGGTTCAAAAGATATGCCAGAGCGTAACATCGTTGAAGACATCAAATTTGCGCAAGAGATCATCAATAAAAACCGTAACGGCCTGGAAGTGGTGAAAGCCCTTGCTCAGGGTGGGTTTACCGATGTTGCTCAAGACATGCTCAACATCCAAAAAGCCAAGTTAACCGGAGACTATCTGCATACCTCCGCCATTATCGTCGGCGACGGACAAGTGCTTTCCGCAGTGAATGACGTCAACGATTATGCCGGTCCGGCAACAGGTTATCGCCTGCAAGGCGAACGCTGGGAAGAAATTAAAAACATCCCTGGCGCACTTGATCCCAACGAGCTTGGCTAAGGGGTGAACAATGGAAATCAATGAAAAACTGCTGCGTCAGATAATTGAGGATGTGCTGGCTGAAATGCAGACCAGCGATAAACCCGTCTCTTTTCGCGCATCGGCCGCGACCAGTGCGCCACAGGCTGCAACGGTACAGGGCGACGGCTTTCTGACCGAAATTGGCGAAGCCAAACAAGGTCAGCAGCAGGACGAAGTCATTATTGCCGTAGGTCCGGCGTTTGGTCTCTCACAAACCGTCAATATCGTCGGTATTCCGCACAAAAATATTTTGCGCGAAGTGATAGCCGGTATTGAAGAAGAGGGAATTAAAGCACGCGTAATCCGTTGCTTTAAATCTTCCGATGTTGCGTTTGTGGCTGTGGAAGGTAACCGCCTGAGTGGTTCCGGGATCTCAATTGGCATCCAGTCCAAAGGCACCACGGTTATCCACCAGCAAGGGTTACCGCCGCTTTCTAACCTGGAGTTGTTCCCACAGGCACCGCTGCTGACGCTGGAAACCTACCGTCAGATTGGTAAGAACGCCGCGCGTTACGCCAAGCGTGAGTCTCCGCAACCGGTCCCGACGCTAAATGACCAAATGGCGCGTCCGAAGTATCAGGCGAAATCAGCCATTTTGCACATTAAAGAGACCAAATACGTCGTGACGGGCAAAAACCCGCAGGAACTGCGCGTGGCGCTTTGATAAAGGATAACTCCATGAATACCGACGCAATTGAATCGATGGTTCGGGATGTGTTGAGCCGGATGAACAGCCTGCAAGGAGAAACAACCTCTCCCGTTACGGCGGCAGTTCCAGCACATACCGCAAAAGTTACGGATTACCCGCTGGCGAATAAGCATCCTGAGTGGGTCAAAACCGCAACCAACAAAACGTTGGATGACTTCACGCTCGAAAATGTTCTGAGCAATAAAGTGACCGCGCAGGATATGCGTATCACACCTGAAACGCTGCGTATTCAGGCGGACATCGCCAAAGACGCCGGCCGTGACAGACTGGCGATGAACTTCGAACGTGCAGCCGAACTGACTGCTGTACCTGACGACCGCATTCTTGAGATCTACAACGCGTTACGGCCTTATCGCTCAACGAAAGACGAGTTGATGGCCATCGCCGACGATCTGGAGAGTCGCTATCAGGCGAAGATCTGTGCCGCGTTCGTTCGTGAAGCAGCAGCGCTGTATGTAGAGCGCAAGAAACTTAAAGGCGACGACTAACATCAGGGTGAAACGATGCGATATATAGCTGGCATTGATATAGGCAACTCATCAACGGAAGTCGCACTGGCAACCCTGGATGAGACTGGTGCGCTAGGTATTTCCGGCAGCGCACTGGCGGAAACCACCGGAATTAAAGGCACATTGCGTAATGTGTTTGGTATTCAGGAGGCACTTTCTCAGGCGGCAAAAAATGCCGGCATTAATGTCAGCGATATTTCGCTCATCCGTATTAACGAAGCCACACCGGTTATCGGTGACGTGGCGATGGAAACCATCACCGAAACCATCATCACAGAATCCACCATGATCGGTCACAACCCCAAAACGCCTGGCGGTGTTGGGTTAGGCGTGGGTGTAACCATTACGCCGGAAGAGCTCCTGAGCCGTCCGGCGGATACGCCTTATATCCTGGTCGTTTCATCGGCTTTCGATTTTGCCGATGTCGCCACGATGATTAACGCTTCCGCACGCGCCGGATACCAGTTGACTGGCGTTATTTTGCAACAGGACGACGGTGTGCTGGTTAGCAACCGGCTGAATACGCCTCTGCCCATCGTTGATGAGGTCCGCCATATCGATCGTATCCCGCTGGGCATGCTGGCCGCTATTGAGGTCGCGGTTCCAGGCAAGGTTATCGAAACCCTTTCTAACCCGTACGGAATCGCGACGGTCTTTGGCCTTAGCGCAGAAGAGACCAAAAACATTGTCCCCATGGCCCGCGCGCTGATTGGCAACCGCTCTGCGGTAGTGGTGAAAACGCCATCAGGTGATGTGAAGGCTCGTGCAATCCCTGCCGGGAACCTGGAACTGCAATCGCAAGGACGAACCGTACGCGTCGACGTCGCGGCAGGTGCCGACGCGATTATGAAAGCGGTTGGTGAATGCCCGAAGCTGGATAACGTCACCGGAGAGGCGGGAACCAATATTGGCGGCATGCTGGAGCACGTTCGCCAGACAATGGCTGAATTAACCAACAAACCCAGCCATGAAATCTTTATTCAGGATCTGTTGGCCGTTGATACTTCAGTTCCAGTCAGCGTGACCGGGGGACTTGCCGGCGAGTTTTCACTGGAACAGGCCGTTGGTATTGCTTCTATGGTGAAATCAGATCGTCTGCAAATGGCGATGATTGCCCAGGAAATCACGCAAAAACTCAACATTGATGTGCAGGTTGGTGGTGCTGAAGCCGAAGCCGCTATTCTGGGTGCCTTAACCACACCGGGTACCACACGTCCACTGGCTATTCTGGATCTTGGGGCCGGGTCTACTGACGCCTCTATCATTAATCCTAAGGGCGACATTATTGCCACACACCTGGCGGGCGCAGGCGATATGGTCACGATGATTATTGCCCGTGAACTGGGTCTGGATGACCGCTATTTGGCGGAAGAGATCAAGAAGTACCCGCTGGCGAAAGTAGAGAGCTTGTTCCACCTGCGTCACGAAGATGGCAGCGTTCAGTTCTTCCCTACGCCTCTCCCTCCTGCCGTTTTCGCTCGCGTATGCGTTGTAAAACCGGATGAACTGGTGCCACTGCCCGGCGATCTGGCGCTGGAAAAAGTGCGTGCCATTCGCCGCAGCGCTAAAGAGCGTGTTTTTGTTACCAACGCGCTGAGAGCGTTGCGACAGGTTAGCCCAACCGGGAATATTCGGGACATTCCCTTTGTCGTTTTGGTTGGAGGTTCCTCGCTGGACTTCGAAGTTCCGCAACTGGTTACTGATGCACTGGCTCATTATCGCCTGGTCGCGGGTCGCGGCAATATTCGGGGCACGGAAGGCCCGCGCAACGCGGTTGCGACGGGGTTAATTCTCTCCTGGTACAAGGCATTCGCTCATGGAAAGTAACCTCACTGTACCCGCTATCGTGATCTTCGCCATGAGTGACTGCGCAAACATCTGGAATGACGTTCTGCTGGGCATTGAAGAAGAAGGTATCCCCTTCGTGATTCAACAGACCCACTCGACTGACATTATCCACAACGCATGGCTGGCCGCTTGTCAGTCACCGTTGCTGGTCGGCATTGGATGCAGCCGGGAAAAGCTGGTTGTGCACTATAAGAATCTACCCACCTCAGCGCCACTTTTTACGCTGACGTATCAACAAAATAGCCACGCTCGCCGGAGCATTGGTAATAACGCTGCGCGACTGGTAAAAGGCATCCCCTTCCGGGACTGCCACTCATAATCCACAGGAGAAAAGCAGTATGAATAACGCACTGGGACTGGTTGAAACAAAAGGGCTCGTCGGCGCTATTGAAGCCGCTGATGCCATGGTGAAATCCGCAAATGTGCAGTTGGTTGGTTACGAAAAAATTGGCTCAGGACTTATCACCGTGATGGTCCGCGGAGATGTCGGCGCCGTAAAAGCAGCCGTAGATGCAGGAAGCGCAGCAGCGAGTGCTGTTGGAGAGGTGAAATCCTGTCACGTTATTCCACGTCCACACAGCGACGTTGAAGCCATTTTACCTAAATCCGCATAAATCGCCGTAAACAAGGAGCACAGCGTGAAGCAATCACTGGGATTACTTGAAGTTAGTGGTCTGGCATTAGCCATCAGTTGCGCGGACGTCATGGCGAAAGCCGCTTCCATCACGCTGGTGGGCCTCGAAAAAACCAACGGTTCAGGCTGGACGGTGATCAAAATCATCGGGGATGTGGCCTCCGTTCAGGCGGCTATATCCACCGGTGCCAGTTTAGCAGAACGGCAAAATGGACTGGTCGCGCACAGGGTCATTTCCAGGCCGGGAGAAGGCATTCTTTCCCACAGTGTGCCCGTGCAGCCAGCGCCAGCAGCGATACCTGATGTATCGCAAGAGCAAGAAGAGATGGCTACAGAAATTACATTACCAGAAGCCGCGCAACAGGCAGAGTTGATTAGCTGCAATCTGTGTCTTGACCCTGCCTGCCCTCGCCAGAAAGGCGAGCCACGCGCTCTCTGCCTGCATTCAGGCAAACGAGGTGAAGCGTAATGGATAAACAGCAACTGGAAACAACGGTCAGTAAAGTACTGGATGAAATGCGTGAACGCCCTATTCCGCTCGGGATTTCGAACCGCCACATCCACCTCTGCGCCGAGGACTACATTCGCCTGTTCCCTAACCAGCCGATTAGCGAGAAAAAGGGCCTGTTGCAGCCCGGACAATATGCCGCAGATCAGACCGTCACGCTGGTCGGACCGAAAGGTCAGTTAAAGAATGTGCGTTTGCTTGGTCCACTGCGTAGTACTAGCCAAGTGGAGATATCGCGTACCGACGCCCGCACACTAGGCATCGCAGCACCGCTGCGCATGTCAGGTAATATTCAGGGAACGCCTGGCATTCGTCTTATCAGCCCCTTTGCTGAACTGGAGTTACCCTCCGGGGTTATTGTTGCCCAGCGACATATCCATATGTCGCCGTTGGACGCGCTGATACTGCGCGTATCTCATGGCGATAAAGTCTCCGTGGCAATCAATGGCGATGAACGCCGACTGATTTTCGATAATGTCGCCGTACGCGTTTCACCGGATATGCGCCTTGAGATGCATATCGATACAGACGAAGCCAATGCCGCAGGCGCTGATAATCCGCAGGCATTTGCCACATTGGTGACCCCACGATGAACAACGAACTGCTGCAACGCATCATTGAGGAAGTTGTTTCCCGGCTCAAAAAACGCGCGGAAAGTACCATCACGCTGAGCGTCGCACAGTTACGGGAAATCGATTCCCGGACATTATGTTGTCAGTACTCGTCACTGCACCTCCTGCAGGCAGACCTGCCTTTACTGGAAAAAATTGCGGATTGCATTCCGGCCAGTGTCGCGGCGGTAACAATCCACGAGGCGCTGGCATGCGGGCTACGCGTAAAAATCACTCTACAGCATCGGCTGCTACCGGCACTCCCCGTGAAAAAGCTCGCGCGACTGCCGCTGGAGTTCAGTAATGAACTGGGGCACATCGTCATGCTGCATCCTGAAACGCTCTTAAGTTATGCCGATGTTGCCCAACTTAACGGTGGCATCCTGGTGTTGCGTCGTCGCTGTGTCGTGACGGCGCTGGCTCGGGAAGCGATTAGTACGCGAAACGTTCAATTAATTAAGCAGGAGTGAACCATGTATCTGGCAAGGGTTACAGGCGTTGTGGTTTCTACGCAAAAGTCGCCATCACTGGTGGGGAAAAAACTGTTGCTGGTACGCCGGGTAAGCACTGACGGAGAGCTCCCCGCCTCCCCCGCTACCGGAGATGAAGTCGCGGTTGACTCAGTCGGTGCAGGGACTGGCGAATTGGTGTTACTCAGTAGCGGCTCCAGCGCCAGGCATGTTTTTTCCGGCCCTAATGAGGCCATCGATTTGGCGATCGTCGGCATCGTCGACACGCTTTCTCGTTAGGAGGAACTATGGCGATTTATACCCGCACTGGCGATGCTGGCACCACAGCGCTTTTTACCGGACAACGCGTGAGTAAATCACATCCGCGCGTTGAGGCCTACGGTACGTTGGATGAACTCAATGCTGCATTGAGCCTGTGTGCCTGCGCGGTAAAAAGTCAGCAACATCGTCTCTTACTTGAAGATATTCAATTGCAGTTGTTTTGGTTCAGTGCCGAACTGGCCAGCGAAAGCGAACAGCCCACACCCGATCAGCGATACATCAGCTCGGAAGAAATTGCGGCTCTGGAAGCCGCCATCGATACCGCAATGGGAAGAATGCCGCCCCTGCGCAGCTTTATTTTACCTGGCCGCTGCGAAGCCGCCAGTCGTCTGCACTTTGCCCGCACGCTGGCTCGCCGCGCAGAGAGGCGACTGGTCGAGCTCTCCACCGAAATCTCCGTCAGACACGTACTGATGCGTTATATCAACCGCCTGTCTGACTGTTTATATGCGCTTGCACGCGCAGAAGATCATGACGCCCATCAAAACGACATTATCCAGAAAGTGGCGGAGCGCTATCTTGCGGCCACTCGCACAGCAGTCACCAGGGAGTCGACTATGCCTTTGTCTTTTCACGAACTCCATCAACTGACACGCGCGGCAGTAACGCGCGCTGAAGAGCTCCAGGTCCCTGTCGTTGTCAGCATAGTGGATACCAATGGTACGCCTACAGTGACCTGGCGCATGCCAGATGCCTTGCTCGTCAGTAGTGAGCTGGCACCGAAAAAAGCCTGGACCGCCGTCGCAATGAAAACTGCCACGCACGAACTGACGCCCGTGGTTCAGCCGGGCGCCGCACTTTACGGTCTGGAAAGCCATATGCAGGGAAAAATCGTCACCTTTGGAGGCGGCTACGCATTATGGCGCGAAGGTTTACTCCTTGGGGGTCTTGGCATCAGCGGAGGAAGCGTTGAGCAGGATATGGACATTGCAGAAACGGCCATTGCGGCGATTAACGTGAGAACACATCAATGAATACTTCAGAACTTGAAACCCTTATCCGCAACATTTTGACTGAGCAACTCACCCCGGCAAAAACAGACGTTAAGGGTAACGGAATTTTTCCGTGCGTCGGTGAAGCGATCGATGCCGCTCATCAGGCTTTTTTGCGTTACCAGCAATGTCCGCTAAAAACCCGCAGCGCCATCATAAACGCCCTGCGGGAAGAACTGACGCCTCACCTGGCTTCACTGGCCGCTGAAAGCGCAACAGAAACGGGAATGGGTAACAAAGAGGATAAGTTTCATAAAAATAAAGCTGCGCTGGATAACACCCCTGGCATCGAAGACCTTACCACTACTGCACTTACCGGTGACGGTGGCATGGTGTTGTTTGAGTACTCTCCATTTGGGGTGATTGGCTCCGTTGCGCCAAGTACGAACCCCACGGAAACCATCATCAATAACAGCATTAGCATGCTGGCCGCGGGAAACAGCGTTTACTTCAGCCCGCACCCTGGCGCAAAAGTGGTATCACTGAAACTGATTGCCATGATTGAAGATATTGCCTTCCGCTGCTGCGGGATTAGGAATCTTGTCGTCACGGTCACAGAACCTACTTTTGAAGCTACCCAGCAGATGATGGCTCACCCTAAAATCGCAGTTCTGGCGATTACCGGCGGCCCTGGCATTGTTGCTATGGGTATGAAAAGCGGGAAGAAAGTTATTGGTGCTGGCGCAGGAAACCCGCCCTGTATTGTGGATGAAACTGCTGACCTGGTTAAAGCAGCTGAAGATATCATCAACGGTGCTTCGTTTGATTACAACCTGCCCTGTATTGCTGAGAAAAGCCTGATTGTTGTCGATGCTGTTGCTGAACGACTGGTCCAACAAATGCAGTCTTTTGGCGCGTTACTTCTGCACAACGAAGACATCAACAAACTGCGCGCCGCCTGTCTGCCTGAAGGCATAGCCAATAAAAAACTGGTTGGAAAGAGTCCAGCAGCCCTGCTTGAAGCTGCGGACATACCGGTTCCGGCAAAAACACCTCGCCTGTTGATTGGCATCGTCAATGCTGACGATCCGTGGGTCACCAGCGAACAGTTGATGCCAATGCTGCCCATCGTGAGCGTAAAGGATTTTGACAGTGCACTGGCGCTGGCACTGAAAGTTGAAGAGGGACTGCATCACACTGCCATCATGCATTCACAAAATGTGTCTCGTCTGAATCTTGCTGCCCGCACCCTTCAGACCTCCATCTTTGTGAAAAATGGCCCCTCTTACGCCGGTATTGGTGTCGGTGGTGAAGGCTTTACCACCTTTACTATTGCTACTCCCACCGGTGAAGGCACAACGTCAGCGCGAACTTTCGCACGCTCTCGTCGTTGCGTGCTCACCAACGGTTTTTCTATTCGCTAATGAGGCCGTTATGAATAGCTTTTCACTGCAAACACGATTGTTCAGCGGCCAGGGAAGTCTGGATGTGCTTAAGCGCTTCTCCAATAAGCATATCTGGATTATTTGCGACGGTTTTCTCGCACGTTCCCCCCTGATTGAAAAGCTGCGAAATACGCTGCCCGCGGATAACCGCATCAGCATTTTCAGTGATATAACACCCGATCCCACCATCAGTACGGTAGTCCAGGGGATTGCACAAATGCAGTCCCTGCAACCGGATGTCGTGATTGGTTTTGGCGGTGGCTCCGCACTTGACGCCGCCAAAGCTATCGTCTGGTTCAGCCGTCAGTTTGGTATTGAAATCGAAACCTGTGTGGCAATTCCCACCACCAGCGGTACAGGCTCGGAAGTGACCAGTGCCTGCGTGATCAGCGATCCAGAGAAAGGTATTAAATATCCACTCTTTAATAACGCGCTCTACCCTGACATGGCCATTCTTGATCCTATGTTGGTTGTCAGCGTACCACCCGCTATTACTGCGAATACCGGACTGGACGTCCTGACACATGCACTGGAAGCCTATGTATCGACAAAAGCCAGTGATTTCACGGATGCGCTGGCGGAAAAATCCGCGCAAATTGTCTTCCAGTACCTGCCTGTTGCGGTTAGCAAAGGTGATTGCCTGGCTACTCGGGGGAAAATGCACAATGCCTCTACGTTGGCAGGGATGGCATTTAGCCAGGCGGGGCTGGGCATCAATCACGCTATTGCCCATCAGCTCGGTGGTCAGTTTCACTTACCCCATGGGCTGGCCAACGCACTGTTACTCACTCGTGTCATTCAGTTTAATGCACGCGACCCGCGGGCAGCAAAGCGCTATGCCCGTTTCGCTAAAGCCTGCCATTTATGCCCGGATAGTACGAATGATACGGCGGCACTCAATGCACTTATTCATCATATTGAACAACTCCAAAAACAGTGCGCATTACCGGCATTTATTGATGCACTGAAAGACGAGAAGCATACCTGGTCGCAACGTATACCGGCGATGGTTCAGGCCGCGCTGGCTGATGTCACGTTGCAAACCAATCCCCGCGTAGCCGATGCCAGTGCCATTCAGGAACTGCTTGAGGAATTATTATGAGTACAGCCATGACGGCAGAACATGTTCTTTATGACGCACAAACGATACGCGATCGCGTGCGTGCAGCAGGCGTGGTTGGGGCCGGTGGTGCAGGATTTCCTGCTCACGTTAAACTCCAGGCGCAGGTTGATACGTTTCTGGTGAACGCCGCAGAATGCGAGCCAATGCTGAAAGTCGATCAACAATTAATGGCGGTGCAAGCGGCAAGGCTGGTACGTGGCGTTCAGTATGCTATGACAGCAACAGGGGCCAATGCAGGCATTATTGCCCTCAAAGAAAAGTATCAGAAGGCCATCAATGCGTTAACACCACTTTTACCCGCCAACATAAGGTTACATATTTTACCCGATGTGTATCCGGCTGGTGACGAGGTGCTGACCATCTGGATGGCAACGGGAAGGCGGGTTCCTCCAGCCGCGTTGCCCGTTAGCGTTGGCGTGGTGGTCAATAACGTCCAGACTGTACTCAATATCGCCAGAGCGGTTGAACAGCAGTACCCCGTTACCCGTCGCACGCTGACCGTCAACGGTGCGGTCGCCAGACCGTTAACACTGACTGTTCCCATCGGTATGTCTTTACGCGAAGTCCTGGCACTGGCGGGTGGCACCACCGTTGACGATCCCGGTTTTATCAACGGCGGTCCGATGATGGGTGGCCTGATTACTTCGCTGGATACCCCCGTGAGCAAGACCACCGGGGGGCTACTGGTATTGCCTAAATCCCATGCGCTGATCCAACGACGAATGCAGGACGAACGCACCGTGCTTGCGGTTGCAAAAACCGTTTGCGAGCAATGTCGTTTGTGCACTGATTTATGCCCAAGACACTTAATTGGTCATGAACTATCACCGCATCTGCTGGTTCGCGCAGTGAACTACCAACAGGCAGCCACACCGCAGTTGCTGCTCACTGCCCTGACCTGTTCAGAATGCAATGTCTGTGAAAGTGTGGCTTGTCCGGTGGGCATTTCACCGATGCGTATCAACCGTATGCTCAAACGTGAACTACGGGCGCTTAACCATCGTTATGAGGGACCACTAAATCCTGAAGATGAAATGGCGAAGTACCGTTTGATTCCGGTTAAACGACTTATCACCAAACTTGGCCTCAGCGATTGGTACCGCGACGCGCCCTTGTCTGAGGCAGATTACACCACAGACGAAACAACACTGCTGTTACGCCAGCATATTGGCGCCAGCGCTATCCCCTGCGTGCAAAAAGGTGAACGTGTAGTTCGCGGCCAATGTGTTGCTGATGTACCCGAAGGCGCGTTAGGCGCACCTGTCCACGCCAGTATTGACGGTATTGTCAGCGAGATAACCGGGCAATCCATCACAGTAATAAGAGGTTAATCATGTCTCAGGCTATAGGGATTTTAGAACTCACCAGCATCGCCAAAGGGATGGAAGCCGGTGATGCGATGCTAAAAAGCGCGAATGTGAATTTGCTGGTCAGCAAAACCATCTGCCCTGGAAAGTTTTTACTGATGCTCGGGGGTGACGTAGGCGCAGTGCAGCAGGCCATTGCAACGGGGACGTCCCTTGCAGGCGATATGCTCGTCGACAGTCTGGTGCTCCCAAACATTCATGCCAGCGTTCTCCCGGCAATTAGCGGACTTAACAGTGTGGATAAGCATCAGGCTGTCGGGATTGTTGAAACCTGGAGCGTAGCGGCGTGTATCTGTGCCGCCGATCGTGCAGTTAAAGCGTCCAATGTCACGCTGGTACGGGTGCATATGGCATTCGGTATTGGTGGTAAATGCTACATGGTTGTCGCGGGCGATGTTTCCGATGTCAATAACGCCGTGACAGTCGCCAGCGAAAGCGCCGGGGAAAAAGGTCTGCTGGTTTATCGCTCCGTCATACCACGCCCACATGAAAGCATGTGGCGGCAAATAGTGGAGGGATAATGGACAGACAACCGCCGACGGATCGCATGATCCAGGAATACGTACCCGGCAAGCAGGTCACGCTGGCGCACCTTATTGCTAATCCTGGTAAGGATTTATTCAAAAAGCTGGGGTTGCAGGATTCAGTCTCGGCCATTGGTATTTTAACCATTACGCCCAGTGAAGCCTCGATTATCGCCTGTGATATCGCCACGAAATCTGGTGCGGTAGAGATCGGATTTCTCGATCGTTTTACCGGTGCAGTCGTACTGACGGGTGATGTTTCAGCCGTTGAGTACGCGCTGAAACAGGTAACCAGAACGCTTGGCGAAATGATGCGTTTTACTGCGTGCCCTATTACCCGGACGTAACCACATGAAACGCATCATGCTAATTGGCCCCAGCCAGTGCGGTAAAACCTCACTCACACAATGCCTGCGCGGAGAAGCACTTCATTACCAGAAAACTCAGGCGATTGTCTGGTCGCCAACGACAATAGACACGCCGGGTGAATATCTTGAGAACCGCTGCCTGTACAGTGCGTTGCTGGCCAGCGCCTGTGAAGCCGACATTATCGCTCTGGTACTGAATGCCGACGCCCCATGGTCACCTTTTTCTCCCGGCTTTACTGGCCCAATGAACAGACCTGTTATCGGCCTCGTCACCAAAGCCGATTTAGCTAACCCCCAGAGAATTTCACTCGTAGAAAGCTGGTTGGTGCAGGCAGGAGCGCAGAACGTGTTTATCACCAGCGCGCTGGAGAATACCGGGGTCGATGAGATGTTCATTTTTCTGAATGCAAAGGAACCGTCATGTCTCACAAAATAATGGCCATAAACGCGGGTAGCTCTTCACTTAAGTTTCAGTTACTGGCGATGCCGCAGGGTGAAATGATCTGCCAGGGACTGATTGAACGTATCGGGATGTCTGACGCGCAGGTCACGCTTAAAACACCCGTACAGAAATGGCAGGAGACGTTACCCGTTGCCGATCACCGTGAAGCAGTAACGCTGTTACTGGAAAAACTGCTTAGCCTGAACATCATCAAGAGTCTGGAAGAGATCGATGGCGTCGGTCATCGCGTCGCACATGGTGGTGAGTCTTTTAAAGACTCCGCCCTCGTCAACGATGAAACACTGGCCGAAATCGAGCGTCTTGCAGAACTGGCGCCACTGCATAACCCGGTTAATGCACTGGGGATTGCAGTTTTTCGTCAGCTATTACCCGAAGCCCCTGCCGTTGCAGTTTTTGACACTGCTTTTCATCAAACGCTGACTGAGCCGTCTTTTGTTTATCCTCTGCCCTGGCGCTATTACTCAGAGCTGGGAATTCGGCGTTACGGTTTTCATGGTACCAGCCACAAATACGTCAGTACCGCGTTGGCTGAAAAGCTGGGCGTCCCGCTCAGCGCACTGCGCGTCGTATGCTGTCATCTTGGTAATGGCAGCAGCATCTGTGCCATCAAGGGCGGAAAATCGGTGAATACCTCGATGGGCTTTACACCACAGTCTGGCGTGATGATGGGTACGCGCAGCGGAGATATTGACCCATCTATTTTGCCGTGGATTGCCCTGCGCGAAGGTAAAACACCGCAGCAACTTAACCAACTCCTCAACAATGAGTCGGGATTACTTGGGGTTTCCGGTATCTCATCAGACTATCGTGATGTTGAACGCGCCGCAGATGAAGGCAACTCACAGGCTGCACTCGCACTTACGCTGTTTGCAGAACGAATTCGCGCCACAATAGGCAGTTATATTATGCAGATGGGCGGCCTGGATGCTTTGGTATTTACGGGTGGAATTGGTGAAAACTCAGCCCGAGCACGCGCTGCGATTTGCCACAATCTGAATTTCTTAGGTCTGGCCGTTGATGATGAAAAAAATCAGCGCAACGCAACCTTTATTCAAACTGAAACTGCGCTGGTCAAAGTGGCCGTTATAAATACCAATGAAGAGTTGATGATCGCGCAGGATGTTATGCGTATAGCGATATCAGAAACTGTGACATTGGGCATTCCTGCTTAATCCTGCCGCACCGCAAATTGCGGCAAATCATGGTAATAGCGCGATCGCCATGACACTATGCGCCGAGGATTGCTGATCACAAAGGTGAAGACGTGGCTGTTGCGCAATGTCCCGCATCGTGCGGAGAACTTATCCAGGGCTGGATTCTGGGCAGTGAGAAACTGGTCTCCTGCCCGGTTGAATGGTATAGCACCGTCGAGGTCAGTTCAGGTTCACCACGAGTGGATGAACGGCCACTGTCGCGAGCGATGGTTGACCGGTTATTGCAGCACTGGCACTACCCGGCGCATATCAGTCAGGATATTCGAATAGATATCCAGTCAACGATTCCCATTGCGAAAGGAATGGCCAGTAGCACCGCGGATATTGCCGCCACCGCGCTTGCCACCGCTCATTTTCTGGGTCATCAGCTAGATGAACCTACACTGGCGCAGCTTTGCGTTTCTCTTGAACCTACCGACAGCACCGTTTTCCGTCAGTTAACCCTTTTCGATCATAACGACGCCTCTACGCAAATTCCCTGTGAAGCGCAGCCCCAGCTTGACCTGTTGGTTCTGGAAAGCCCGGAAACACTACGTACCGCAGATTATCACCGCATTCCCCGCCAGCCCGGGCTACAGGCAGGTGCTCCCGCGCTTAAACGCGCATGGGAAAAAGTACAGGAAGCCTGTATTAGTCAAAATCCCTATCGAATGGGAGAGGCGGCCACGCTTAGCGCAATCGCCAGCCAAATGTTGTTGCCAAAACCAGATTTCGATTCGCTATTGGCGCTGGTAGAAGAATGTGATTTATACGGGGTGAATGTTGCGCACAGCGGCAGCGTGGTGGGCCTGATGCTGGACAGAAAACGTCATGATGTTGATTACATCAAATGGATGCTGGCACAGAAAAAACTGACAACTCACTGGCCTGAACAGCATTTACTGCGGATGGTAACAGGTGGGGTAAAACTACAGTAGGGGCCACTGCTTAGCAGTGCCCCCTACTGCCATAAAACGTTACTCTGCTTTCGCTTCGCCGTTTTTCACTTCACCCATGGCTTTCAGCTTTTTAGAGATATCACGACGCTCTTTAGAGATCTCTGCATTTTTGATGATGTAATCATCTACACGATCTTCATAGTCGCTTTTCATGCTGGCGATGATACCCTGGATAGCATCAACGCTCATGCCCGGCTTGATGTAGTCGCTCAGGTTGTCCAGCAGCAGGACGCGTTTCTGGTTGTCACGGATCTTTTTCTCAACGTCCTGGATTTCACGTTGCAGTTTGTTTTTACGACGGAACAGACGAACAAATTCCAGCACGTCCTGGAAAGAAGGCTTGGTAGTTTCCATTTTTACACCCCTGATAATGTGAGATTCGGATTCGTTAAAACAACGGCTAAAGTGGGTCAACATTACTTTCATGCCCGCCATACTTCAAGTTGCATCTGCATTGATAATGCATGGCTGAAACCTGAATTATCGAGGGTAAAGCCATTGTAGTTACCAATGGTTTTAGCCTTTTTCAATATCATACCCTTAATCTTTGCTGAATCGAAGCAGCAGTAGAACCAATCCCCTCATCTGCTCTTTATTTGCGCAGCGCGCGACAAATTAAATGTGAGAGCAATTCCAGTTGTCGCGCCATCTCCATATTCAACCAGACATAGCCGTGAATAGGTGTTTCAGCAACATTATCGCCTTTATGCTCAGCGATGAGTTGGCGTAACTCCTCCACGGTGTCGTTGAGTTTTTCCGTATTGGCAAGTATCGGCTGTGGATTACCTTCATATAGTGCATGAGTGATCGTCAGTAGCGCCTGTTGCGTTCTGAGCTGAGTTTCACGCAGGGTATGCGCGTTCAGCATCACAAAGTGACTGGTACGTGTTGCCCACAGCGCGTTGATCTGCAGCTCAAGCATGCACACCAGATTGCGGTTAACCGTCTGAATAGCTTCAAAGATTGATTTTTGGATGTGGGTCTCTTTACTGGCAGGAACAATTAGTCCACGCATTTTGACAACGTCACTCAGTAGTTGTTGTAAATGCTTCTCCAGTCGGGGCTGTTCGAGCAAGTTAGGTGACAACGCAGCCTGATACACCCGGTTATACCCCGTGACACAATGCGCCAGTTGAATACGCCAGTGAATAAATGCCCGCTGCGGCCAGATACCGGTAAACAGCATCGCCAGTAACGATCCCAAAATCACGTCGCCACCGCGCCACAACGCTGTATTCATGTCACCCGCGGGAGCCCCGACGACGACGGCAAGCGTTATGCCAATCAGCAATGCCTGATAGGGTTTTTTACCTAATGCCAGCCAGCCGCAGAGAAACATCGCCACTGCGCACCATATCAGCATAAGCGGAAGTGACAGGAGTTCGAGACGCAGAGCAACCAGCCCAAGTACTGAGCCCAGAATCGTCCCGCCAATGCGTTCAAGCGCTCTGGGGACAACATTACCCCAGAATGAAATGGGCCCCATAATCACCACCAGCGTGATCAGAGGCCATGTACCTTCAGGAATATCCAGCAGGCGAACCAACAGAAAAGTAAGAAGAAACGCCAGCGCAATGCGAATACCGTGCACCACGCGATAATGACGATACAAACGAATTTCAAAAGGACTCAGCGACTTATCGGCACGCACTCATCCACTCCGTCAGGGAATAGCAAAGAACAGAATTGTACCTGCTTTTTTAGTGAAAACATCACCGTTATCAGCAGGACTTTCACCCTGATTTACGCAAAAAACAGCTACTTCGGCTGTACTGGCACATACATTTCGATGTCCCAGTAACCGTCTTCCATGCCATTATTCATATAAATCTCAAAACAGGGTTTGGCTGCTATCTGGTATGTTGCGTCCTGCAGCAGAAGATTAAAAAATTGATACCATGGCGTCGCAAAGTCATGATTTTCAACACGAGCAACAGCAATAGCATACTCACCACCGGCCAGTTCAGTCAGTATCACTCCTTCGCTGTTCTCTGGGATCTCGAAATTCTCTGCGACGGAAACCACAGTATCGCAGCGCAGTTTGTCAGCAGGCACAACATCCGGGTTGTCGTAATAAACGGCGATCCATTCCAGCGGCACTATCTGCTTGTCATCCACCCACATGACTAACTGCTCAAAACCCTGCTTTACCGTTTGCTCCCACGGTCCAACCATGTGAAAACCGGCAATCCTGCGTTTATCGACCTGCTTTATCTCGTACTCCATATAACCTCCGTCATTACACTGTATTTATATACAGTGTAATTTTTGTGTATTACGGCCACAAGGAAATAGTGATTATTATGTGAGCAGTTTCGCACTCTTGCCAGTCAGTAGCATGGGTGAAAAATTACACCTTATGGTGGAAGTAATCGCTCAGACGCGAAAATACGCCGCCTTTACTGACCGATTCCAGGGTGACCAGTGGCCAATGCGCCACCAGCTTATCCCTGTCATAGAGTTCAATTTCCCCCACGCGTTGATGCGCGGCAATAGGCGCTACCAGTTCTTTCTTATCAAGAACATATTTTGCTTTGATATTCTGGACTTCAGCCTTAGGTAGCGCCATCCAGAAATCCTGCTCGGTGCCGAGGCTAATGTTTTCTTTATCGCCATACCAGATTCGTTCGACGCCGACTTGCTTACCGCTACGCAACACCTGCACCGTATCAAAATTTTGTTGCCCCCACTGCAGCAGTTTGCGTGCCTGATCCTCGCGTCCTTTCGCGCTCTCGGCTCCCATCACCACGGCAATCAGGCGACGCTGTCCATCAACTGCGGAGGCAATCAGGTTAAATCCTGCCCCGGATGTGTGCCCGGTCTTCAGGCCATCGATGTTCATCGTTTTATCCCACAGCAGTCCGTTACGGTTTTGCTGCGTGATACCGTTCCAGGTAAGACTCTTCTCACTGTACATGTGGTAGAACTCAGGTTCCCCGTGAATAATCGCCCGGGACAACACGGCCAGATCGTAGGCCGAGCTATGCTGGCCTGGCGCGTCCAGCCCATGCACCGTTTCGAAATGTGTATCTTTAAGCTTAAGCTTCTCAACGTAACTGTTCATCATCGCAACAAACTGTGGCTGTCCACCCGCGATGTAATCAGCCAGCGCGACGCATGCGTCATTGCCGGAATCAACAATCAAGCCGCGACTTAAATCACGTACCGAAACGCGATCGCCTTCTTTCAGGAACATTAATGATGAGCCGACAAACACCGGATTATCTTTCGCCCATGCGTCACGCCCGACAGTGACGATATCCGTTGGGCTAATGCGATGGCTATCAATCGCACGATCGACAACATAGCCGGTCATTAACTTGGTCAGGCTGGCGGGGTTGCGTTGCTGGTGTTCATTACCGGCAGTCAGAATTTGGCCCGTGGTGTAGTCCATAAGCACCCACGCGCCAGCATTGATGGCAGGAGGCCGGGGTGCAAAACTGGCGACATCAGTCGCATAAGCGGACGAAAAACTAATCGCGAATAGCGAAGCGGCAATAAACAAACGGCGTTTCAACAGCATGTCCTCATAACCAGGAGAAATAGCCGTTCTTTTTACGGAAGTTCTGCCGAACAAACATGGATAAATTGCAAGAAAATGTGACATAAGGCACATTTTCTTGCTGTTAAAGAAAGAATATCAGACGGGCTTCCCCTGCAAAATACGCGCAGAATTAGCCTTTATGTGATGCTGTTTCTGCATGATGGCTGCGATGACGGTGATAGCCGTCAATCATGCTGCGAAAGATTTGCCCCGGCGTATCACCCAATGTACACAGGTAAATATGTGCACAAATGAACAGAATGCCAACAATCGCCAACACCATATGCAGCACCAGTACCACCGGCCCGGCGCCGATAATCTGCGGGTAAAGACAGAGCAACCCGGTAATGATTAACAGCGGAACCAACGCATACATGATGGCCAGATAGGCTAACTGTTGCAGGGGGTTAAATTTATTCTCCGCTGTTGCCGCAAACGGATGTGCCTCACCTTTCATTATCCCATACAGATAAAAACGCGTTTGCAGCAGGCAGCGGGTTATCAACCCGCTGAATTGCACACGATAGTGGCAACCGTTGCCGCTGGTGGCATTGATCATGACGAAGCCAATCCAGAAAGCCAGTAATGCGAATCCACACCAGGTGTGCACCTGCACCATCAGCGCTACCGGTCCGATAGAAAAATGGCCGAACAAACCGCTGAGCAGAAGCAGGATAAAAAGCAGCGCATTTCCCCAGTGCCAACGGCGGACAGCCAATGAGTAGAGATAGTCACGGTGCTCTTCACCGGCTGCCGTTTTAGGTGCCAGCATTCGACGCA
Organism: Citrobacter sp. Igbk 14; assembly: GCF_028069825.1. NCBI lineage: Bacteria > Pseudomonadati > Pseudomonadota > Gammaproteobacteria > Enterobacterales > Enterobacteriaceae > Citrobacter > Citrobacter sp. Igbk 14. The sequence goes on along the minus strand of NZ_JANEWM010000064.1, from coordinate 3,021 downwards.
GCAGTGCATGTATCACCAAACCGGCAATCATCAACAGAATGACTACGCCTGCATAAATGAGCCACAGCGGCCAGTAGTCTGGCGCATAGTTAAGCTCTGCTCCCCAGATAGAATTCATACTTTTCCCTCCTGATGGATCTCTTTACGCCGGAAAAGACTCACCGCACCGCTACGCGTATCCTGCTGACGATAAACCTCTTTTTGAAGAATCCAGTGCTGAATTTCAGGGTCATCACGGCGACCAAACTTCAGCGCATCCGTAGGGCATACGGAAACACAGGCAGGCGATTGTCCAGCGTCCAGACGGGTGTCTGCGCAAAAGTTACATTTATCTGCAATTCCTGTTTGTGGGTTCAGATAGCGCACATGGAACGGACAGGCGGCAACGCAATAATCACAGCCAATACAGCGGGACTTGTCCACCTGCACAATGCCGTTTTCGTCCCGAAACGAAGCGCCAGTCGGACAGACGCTGACACAAGGCGCATCTTCGCAATGTTGGCAGGATACGCGGACAAACTGGAAGTGAGACAGCACCTCAGGTTCATTTTCCGGTGAGCGGATCTGCACCTGCAGCCGGCTAAAACCTTCTGGCACGTCATTCAGGACTTTGCAGGCAACCGTGCACGCCTGACAACCAATACAGCGTTTCTCGTCATGCAGCATGACATACGGATTTGTTGACTGATTCATGATGTTCTCCTTTCTCATGCCCGACGAAGCGTAACGCCAGCGGTGTGGACCACCGTGCCGGATACCGGACTGGTCACATGCGGAAGCAAGTTGCCACAGTGGATCCCATGCGTTGTCGCTGCGGTTTTTGCGCCGGCCTTGGCGCCGAATCCCATATAGACGAACAGCGTATCGGGTCGAATACCAGCAGTGACCAGCGCTTTGCCTTTCTCCTTACCCGTCGCATTTTCAAGCCAGATGTCATCGCCGCTTTTAATCCCTTTTTCTCCAGCCGTTTTCGGGTGGATCCACACCGCGTTATCCCACATCAGCTCGCTGAGTAATGGAACATATTGCGTCGCGCCATTGGTGTGAACCGCGACTTTGCCTTGAATGAAATAGAGTTCATTGTCGGCCTTGAGCGCAAAATTGCGTGCACGAGGAATACCATAGCCCGGCAGGAGTGTTTCCAGTTCTTCAGAATAAAGTTCGATTTTTCCGGATGGGGATTTGAAGCGCAGTTGTTCGCCATACGTACCGTCATTGTCAACGGCCACTGCTCCCGGATACTGCGCAGTAAACTGGCGTACCGATTCAGGTTCGCGCAGCAACAGTGGAACGCCCCACTCCCGATACCCTTTCTGGCGCAGTTCAGCAGATAACGCATGGTCACCATTGAGCTGATACAGCTGGCGTACTTGCATATCTTGCCACGGATAGTACTGCCCAAGACCCAGTTGCTCGCCCAGCTCTTTCCAGATTTGCCAGCTTGGGCGCGCATCACCAATAGGCTCGACAACCTGCTGGCGCAGCGCATAGGCCGGATTCAGCCCCGACATATCAGAGACTTCTTCATCGCGTTCGAGGTAGGTGCATTCAGGTAGCAAGTAATCGGCATAGGCCGCGCTTTCGCTTAAATAGACATCGCAGCTTACCACCAGATCCAACTGCTCAACGGTTTTGACCAGATCCGGCCGACAGGTCACAGTTTGAAAAGGGTTATGCCGGGACATAATCCATCCTTTCACCGGATAAGGCGTCTGGTTTAACACAGCATCGATAATGCTCTGCACCACCCCACCACCCGCAGCGATGTATTTGAATTGTGGCGCGACCAGGTCAATACGCTGCGCCGTTGGCTTAGGGAGTTTGGCATCCGGTTTCGCCAGCACCGGAGCCACCTTCTCTCCCGCCAGCTTATTGTAGGTTGCAGCGGCTTTTTTCTGGTACATGCCGCCTTCGCGCTCAATATTTCCCAGCAGCACGTTGAGGGTGAAAATCATGCGCCGCATGTCGATCTCTTCCTGCGAAAAAGTCGCACGGTGACCAGGACTGACAATAGCATGGGGTGCGCAGGCCGCCATTTCACGAGTCACCCGGGTAATAACATCTGCAGGCACGTCGGCCAACTTTTGTGCCCATTCCGGCGTGGCCTCTTGTACCGCCTCTGCCAGTTGGTCAAAACCTGTTGTATAGCGTTCAACGAATCCCGCGTCATACAATTTTTCAGTAATCATGACGTGGCACATCGCCATCAGCACCGGTAAGTCTCCTCCCGGTTTAATCGCATGCCATTCATCCGCCTTACTGGAAAATACCGACAGTCGGGGGTCGAAGCTGACCATCTTCGCGCCCTTCTCTTGTGCGGTCATCAGTTCATGAGTATCGGCAACCTCAATTCCTTCATAGAGGTTATGTCCAAAAGAGACCATATAGCGGGTATTGGCGATATCCATTGCTAAATCCCCGCCCATCATTACTTTGGCGGCTATGGCTTTACCTGCTGGACAAGTTGAAGCGTGCGTGAAGGTATTTGGTGAGCCAAAAGCCGTCGCCAAATGAAATAAATGGCTGGAAAGCGAACCGGATTTAGAGGAGAAGACAACGCCCTGCGGCCCGTATTGATTTTTTATTGCCGTCATCTTTTCGGCAATTTCTTGATACGCCTGTTGCCAGCTAATGACCTGCCATTCGCCACTGCCACGCGGCCCGGTGCGTTTCATCGGTTTCACAATCCGGTGCGGGTCGTTTACCAGGCTAACACCGCTGCCCCCGCGAGCACAAACGCGCGTGCCTTGCTGAGGGGCATTAGGGTTTCCCTGGATAAAAACTGTTTTATTATTAATCACCTGAGCCTGAATTGGACAGCGAAAGGAACACATTTCACACAGACTTGGCGTCAGGGATGTTTTCCCTTTAATACTCTCTGGCGAATTTCGCGCCAGTGCGCCAGGTGGGAAACTGCCTATTGCACAGGCCGAGCAGCCAATACCCACGCCCCGCAAAAAATTACGCCGACTAATGCCCATATAACCTCCTGTTATTAGATATATCCAATGATTATATGGC
>NZ_JANEWM010000063.1:0-24764 GCF_028069825.1 Citrobacter sp. Igbk 14 | reverse complement strand
TTAAACTTCGTAATGAATTACGTATGTTCACTCAGAGACTTGAGTATTCATTTTTCGTCTTGCGACGTTAAGAATCCGTATCTTCGAGTGCCCACACAGATTGTCTGATAAATTGTTAAAGAGCAGTGCCGCTTCGCTTTTTCTCAGCGGCGCGGGGTGTGCATATTAAGCCACCCCACCACGAAGTCAAGCATTTAATTTCGCTTTCTTCGCCGGAGTTCTCAGTGGAACCCCGCTGACCCGGCGGCTTGTAGTCCGTTGTTCCGTGTCAGTGGAGGCGCATTATAGGGAGTTATTTCAGGCTGACAAGTTAAAAATACAAAAAACTTATCAAGCGATTACTTTTCAACCAGAAGTTCGATTCTGGCCTGGTTTTTAAACAAAAACGAGCCCCGCAGGGCCCGTTTATTTAGGTTTTGTGACTTACTGCACTGCCACAATACGATCGTCATTCACTTCCAGACGAATCGGTTTGCCCGGAATCAGCTCACCAGACAAGATTTGCTGTGCCAGTGGGTTTTCGATCTGTTGCTGGATAGCACGTTTCAATGGACGTGCACCGTATACAGGATCATAACCATTCACACTCAGCAATTTAAGTGCTTCGTCAGAGATGTGGATTTCATAACCACGCTCTTCCAGACGTTTGTACAGACGCTGCAGTTGGATCTGAGCAATAGAAGCAATGTGTTTCTCACCCAGCGGATGGAATACAACAACCTCATCTATACGGTTGATGAATTCCGGGCGGAAGTTCTGACTCACAACGCCCAGCACCATATCTTTCATATGGCTGTAATCCAGCTCGCCGAAACGCTCCTGAATCAGATCAGAGCCCAGGTTCGAGGTCATGATGACAACCGTATTACGGAAATCGACCGTTCTCCCCTGCCCGTCAGTTAATCGACCATCGTCAAGCACCTGCAGCAGAATGTTGAAGACATCCGGATGCGCTTTTTCCACTTCATCCAGCAGGATGACCGAATAAGGGCGACGACGCACCGCTTCCGTCAGGTACCCACCTTCTTCATAACCGACATATCCCGGAGGCGCACCGACCAGGCGAGATACAGAGTGTTTCTCCATAAATTCGGACATATCGATACGCACCATCGCATCGTCACTGTCGAACATAAAGTTCGCCAGCGCTTTGCACAGCTCGGTTTTACCGACACCGGTTGGCCCCAGGAACAAGAATGAACCAATCGGACGATTCGGATCGGACAATCCTGCACGGCTACGACGGATGGCGTTAGATACCGCTTCTACCGCTTCGTTCTGGCCAATCACGCGGCTGTGCAGATCCTGTTCCATCCGCAACAATTTTTCCCGCTCACCTTCCAACATACGAGCCACCGGGATACCGGTCCAGCGCGCCAGCACTTCGGCGATTTCTGCATCCGTCACTTTATTACGCAGCAGACGCATAGTTTTACCTTCAGACTGGGTTGCAGCTTCCAGCTGTTTTTCCAGTTCCGGAATTTTGCCGTACTGCAGTTCAGACATGCGCGCCAGATCACCGACGCGACGCGCCTGTTCGATAGCGATTTTTGCCTGTTCCAGCTCTGCCTTAATGGTTTGCGTTCCAGAGAGGGACGCTTTTTCAGCTTTCCACTCTTCTTCTAACTCTGAATACTGGCGCTCTTTGTCGTCCAGTTCTTCATTAAGCATATCAAGACGTTTTTTACTTGCCTCATCAGACTCTTTCATTAACGCCTGCTGTTCCAGCTTGAGCTGGATAATACGGCGGTCGAGTCTGTCGAGTTCTTCCGGCTTGGAGTCAATCTGCATACGAATGCTGGACGCTGCTTCATCGATAAGGTCGATAGCTTTATCCGGCAACTGACGGTCAGCAATGTAGCGGTGAGACAGCGTGGCTGCCGCAACAATCGCCGGGTCAGTAATCTGCACATGGTGGTGCAGCTCGTAACGCTCTTTCAGGCCGCGTAGAATCGCGATGGTATCTTCAACGCTTGGCTCAGCCACAAACACTTTCTGGAAACGACGTTCCAGCGCCGCATCTTTTTCGATGTACTGGCGGTATTCATCCAGCGTGGTGGCCCCTACGCAGTGCAGCTCCCCGCGCGCCAGCGCCGGTTTCAGCATGTTACCGGCGTCCATTGCGCCATCGGCTTTACCTGCACCGACCATAGTATGCAACTCATCGATAAACAGAATGACGTTGCCTTCCTGTTTCGAGAGATCGTTGAGCACACCTTTTAAACGTTCTTCAAACTCACCGCGATACTTCGCCCCGGCCACTAGCGCGCCCATATCCAGCGCCAGCACGCGACGACCTTTTAACCCTTCAGGTACTTCACCGTTAATGATTCGCTGTGCCAACCCTTCGACGATAGCGGTTTTACCAACACCTGGCTCACCGATCAAAACCGGGTTGTTTTTAGTACGACGTTGCAGCACCTGAATCGTGCGGCGAATTTCTTCATCACGACCGATAACCGGATCGAGCTTGCCTTGTTCGGCGCGTTCGGTCAGGTCGACGGTATATTTTTTCAAGGCCTGACGTTGGTCTTCAGCCCCCTGGTCATTCACGCTTTCACCTCCACGCATTTGTTCAATTGCCTGAGTGATATTGGCGGTGGTCGCTCCTGCTGATTTTAATAAATCGGTCAGCGTACCGCGCGACTCAAGCGCTGCCAGAACGAACAGTTCTGACGAAATGAAATTGTCTCCACGTTTTTGCGCCAGCTTGTCGCAAAGATTCAGTGCACGCACCAAATCCTGAGAAGGCTGAACATCACCACCGGTACCTTCTACCTGTGGTAAACGGCTCAATGCCTGATCAATCGCTGTGCGTAACTGGCCAGCATTGATGCCAGCGGACGTTAACAAAGGACGAACCGATCCCCCTTCCTGATTCAGCAAGGCGCTCATTAGATGAAGTGGTTCGATAAATTGGTTGTCGTGCCCCAGTGCGAGTGACTGGGCATCGGCAAGAGCAAGCTGGAATTTATTGGTAAGACGATCCAGACGCATAACTCCTCCCATAACAGGTCAAAATTGCTACTGGAGATTAAATGAGGTCATCCCTCAATTATTCAAGGTGAATGACCTGAATTATGTGAAAAGAAAATTACACGTACCGGATCGTCTTGATTCTTTAGGTTATATCAGCCAAATAAAACTTGCCATACGACCCGTGGTATTGTCGCGACGATAAGAGAAGAACGTCTCACTTTCGTTGAAGGTGCAATGGTCGCCACCGTAGACGCTCTCTACCCCTACATTTGCCAGACGTTGACGTGCAAGCTTATAGATATCCGCCAGATATTTTTCGCCACGCGGCACAAATGCACTGTCAGCTTGCGGATCTTTTGCCATAAACGCGGTGCGAACTTCTGCACCTACCTCAAACGCAATCGGACCAATCGCCGGCCCTAACCAGGCAATAATGTTTTCCGGCTTGTCGGCAAAGCACGCCACCGTTTCTTCCAGCACACCTTCACATAACCCGCGCCAGCCCGCATGGGCCGCCGCCACTTCTGTTCCAGCACGATTACAAAACAGCACCGGCAGACAGTCCGCCGTCATCACTGCACATACGGTGCCTGGCGTATTGCTGTAGGACGCATCTGCACGTTTAGATAAGTATGGCCCGCCGCTTAATTTCAGGACATCTTTACCGTGTACCTGTTCAAGCCAGACGGGTTTCGAAGGCAGATTGCCCGCAGCAAACAGCCGCTTGCGGTTCTCTTCCACATGCTCCGGGTTATCGCCACAATGGGCCCCCAGGTTCAGCGAATCATAAGGCGACATACTGACGCCGCCAATGCGGGTAGAACTACAGGCTGCGACACCCTGAGGTATCGGCCACTGCGGGACAATTAGCTTACTCATAACCAGGCAACATCATCCTTATGCTCTTCAAAATCAGCGCGCATCACTTCGATAAGCTCCACCATATCTTGTGGGATTGGCGCATGCCATTCCATCTCGATACCGGAAATCGGATGATACAAACGCAACATGGTCGCGTGCAGCGCCTGACGGTCAAACTTACGCAGCACGGAGATAAACTCGTCAGAAGCACCTTTCGGCGGGCGCGGACGACCGCCGTAGACCTGATCGCCTACCAGCGGATGGGTGATATGCGCCATGTGCACGCGGATCTGGTGCGTACGTCCGGTTTCCAGACGCAACCGCAGACGCGTGTGCACACGGAAATGCTCCATAATGCGATAGTGCGTTACCGCAGGTTTCCCCATTGGATGCACTGACATATGCGTACGTTTGGTGGGATGACGGCTGATCGGTTCTTCGACCGTACCGCCCGCTGTCATATGGCCAATCGCCACAGCTTCATACTCACGAGTGATTTCGCGCAGCTGCAATGACTCGACCAGGCGTGTTTGCGCCGGAACCGTTTTTGCCACAACCATAAGCCCGGTTGTGTCTTTATCCAGACGGTGCACAATACCGGCTCGTGGGACATCCGCAATTGGCGGGTAGTAATGCAGCAACGCATTCAAAACCGTACCATCAGGATTGCCCGCGCCCGGATGAACCACCAGATCACGTGGTTTGTTGATGACGAGAATGTCGTCATCTTCATAAACGATATCCAGCGGGATATCCTGAGCTTCAAAACGAATCTCTTCATCAATTTCAGCATTGATGGAGACACGCTCTCCACCTAACACTTTTTCTTTCGGCTTATCGCAAAGATTGCCATTTACCAGTACGCGCTGGTCGAGGATCCATTCTTTTATGCGCGATCGCGAATAATCAGGGAACAATTCGGCCAAAGCCTGATCTAAGCGTTGACCAAGCTGATTTTCGGAGACTGTTGCGGTGAGTTCTACTCGTTGTGCCATAAACTGCTTCTTCGTTTAACGTTGGGTTTTACGGCTTTGCCGTTTAATATAGTGTGCTATTGTAGCTGGTCTTAACCGGGAGCAGGAACAGAGAATCTCCCGTATTACATTTTGAGGAAAGTCAAAACGTCATGACGCGCATGAAATATCTGGTGGCAGCAGCCACGTTGAGCCTGTTTTTGGCGGGTTGCTCTGGTTCAAAGGAAGAGGTGCCCGATAATCCGCCAAATGAAATCTACGCGACTGCTCAGCAAAAGCTGCAGGACGGTAACTGGAAACAGGCAATAACGCAATTGGAAGCGTTGGATAACCGTTATCCATTTGGACCGTATTCTCAGCAGGTGCAATTAGATCTCATCTACGCCTACTACAAAAACGCCGATCTGCCACTTGCTCAGGCTGCCATCGATCGTTTTATTCGTCTGAACCCAACTCACCCTAACATTGATTATGTCATGTACATGCGTGGCCTGACCAATATGGCGCTGGACGATAGCGCACTGCAAGGATTCTTTGGCGTCGATCGTAGCGATCGCGATCCACAGCATGCCCGAGCTGCGTTTAATGACTTTTCCAAACTGGTACGTGGTTATCCGAACAGCCAGTACACAACCGATGCCACTAAGCGTCTGGTATTCCTGAAAGATCGTCTGGCGAAGTATGAATACTCTGTTGCTGAGTACTATACCGCCCGTGGCGCATGGGTTGCAGTCGTGAACCGTGTGGAAGGTATGCTGCGTGACTATCCGGATACCCAGGCAACGCGTGATGCCCTGCCGTTGATGGAAAACGCTTATCGCCAAATGCAGATGAATGCCCAGGCAGAAAAAGTAGCGAAAATCATTGCCGCTAACAGCAGCAACACCTGATTGACCTCAGAATGCAAAACGGCAGCCTCTGGGCTGCCGTTTTTTTATTCGTTAACGCCACAACTGAAGCGGTTTAGCTGCGACGCATCCTATCAAATATGGCCTGCTTTCAGGTATTCCTCAAGTAAAAAATCGCCTGTTCCTGCGGTGCCTCACAAAAAGGTTTTCTTGACAAAAAGCGACAAAATAATGTGATTTAGATCACACATTTTGACATTAGGAACGGTATGCTGGAATCACCAAGACGGGAAAGACAAGAGGTAAAATTTATGACAATGAACATTACCAGTAAACAAATGGAAATTACTCCGGCAATTCGCCAGCATGTCGCAGACCGTCTCTCCAAACTGGATAAATGGCAAACTCATCTGATTAATCCACATATCATTCTGTCTAAGGAGCCACAGGGTTTCATTGCTGATGCCACCATCAACACCCCGAATGGACATCTGGTCGCCAGCGCAAAACACGAGGATATGTACACCGCCATTAACGATTTGATCAACAAGCTGGAACGGCAGCTCAATAAAGTGCAGCACAAAGGCGAAGCCCGTCGTGCAACAACTTCAGTAAAAGACGCCAACTTCGTCGAAGCAGAAGAAGAGTAGTCCCTTACATTGAGTGTATCGCCAACGCGCCTTCGGGCGCGTTTTTTGTTGACAGGGTGAAAACAGTACGGGTACTTTACTGACGTAGCCAAAGGAAAATTACATGAAACTTGTCCCGTTCTTCTTCGCATTCTTTTTTACCTTCCCCTGAATGGGAGGCGTTTCGTCGTGTGATAAAGAATGCGAAGACGAACAATAAGGCCTCCCACACCGGGGGGCCTTTTTTATTGATAACAAGAAAGGCAACACTATGACATCGGAAAACCCATTACTGGCGCTGCGAGAAAAGATCAGCTCGCTGGATGAAAAATTACTGGCTCTGCTGGCAGAACGACGTGGTCTGGCGGTAGAAGTCGGTAAAGCCAAGTTGCTGTCTCATCGCCCGGTACGCGATATTGATCGGGAACGCGACCTGCTGGACCGTTTAATTCAGCTTGGTAAAGCACATCACCTCGATGCCCACTACATCACGCGCTTGTTCCAGCTTATTATCGAAGACTCCGTCCTGACCCAGCAGGCGCTCCTTCAGCAGCATCTGAACAAGATCAACCCGCATTCCGCTCGTGTTGCCTTCCTGGGACCAAAAGGGTCTTACTCACACCTTGCAGCACGTCAGTACGCCGCACGTCATTTTGAGCAGTTTATTGAAAGCGGCTGCGCGAAATTTGCCGATATCTTTAATCAGGTTGAAACCGGACAGGCAGACTACGCGGTAGTGCCTATTGAAAACACCAGTTCCGGTGCGATTAATGACGTTTACGATCTTCTGCAGCACACCAGCCTCTCTATCGTCGGAGAGATGACGATTACTATCGACCATTGCGTACTGGTGTCGGGAACAACCGATCTGGAGAGCATCGACACGGTATACAGCCACCCGCAACCGTTCCAACAATGCAGCAAGTTCCTGAACCGCTACCCGCACTGGAAGATTGAATACACTGAAAGCACTTCAGCTGCGATGGAAAAGGTCGCCCAGGCTAACTCACCACGCGTAGCAGCCCTGGGGAGCGAAGCCGGTGGTGTATTGCATGGTCTGCAGGTACTTGAGCATATTGAAGCTAATCAGACGCAAAACATTACCCGCTTCGTGGTTCTGGCACGTAAAGCAATCAATGTTTCTGACCAGGTTCCAGCGAAAACAACGTTGCTGATGGCGACAGGACAACAGGCAGGTGCGCTGGTTGAAGCGCTGCTGGTACTGCGTAACCATAATCTGATTATGACCAAGCTGGAATCACGCCCGATTCACGGCAACCCATGGGAAGAGATGTTTTATCTCGATATCCAGGCCAACCTGGAATCACCCCAGATGCAAAAAGCCCTGAAGGAGTTGGGGGAGATTACGCGTTCGATGAAAGTATTGGGATGTTATCCGAGTGAAAACGTGGTGCCGGTCGACCCGAGCTAACGTGACAATGCCGGATGGTGCTGCGCTTATCCGGCCTACAATTCAGGCGATTTTTGTAGGCCGAGAAGGCGAAGCCGCCATCAGGCATCTTGCTTATTGACGGCTATCGTTGGCCTGGCGCAACAAGGTGCGACTTTCACTCTGGAAGCGCTGCGCATAGTCGCCAAACCAGTGTTCCACCTTACGGAAACTGTCGATAAAAGCCTGCTTATCCCCCTGATCCAGCAAACCAATCGCTTCGCCAAAACGTTGGTAATAACGTTTGATGAGCGCAAGATTACTCTCTGACGACATAATAATATCGGCATAGAGCTGAGGGTCCTGGGCAAACAGACGACCAACCATTGCCAGTTCAAGACGGTAAATAGGTGAAGAAAGGGCCAGCAATTGCTCCAGTTGCACATTCTCCTCCGCTAAATGCAGCCCGTAAGCAAATGTCGCAAAGTGACGTAGCGCTTGAATAAACGCCATATTCTGGTCGTGCTCAACGGCGCTAATCCGATGCAGTCTCGCGCCCCAAACCTGAATCTGCTCAAGGAACCACTGATAGGCTTCCGGCTGCCGCCCATCACACCAAACCACGACCTGTTTTGCCAGGCTGCCGCTGTCCGGACCAAACATCGGGTGTAAACCCACAACCGGACCGTCGTGTGCCGCCAGCATCGCCTGCAGAGGGCCATTTTTCACCGAGGCCAGATCGACCAGAATACAATCAGACGGCAGGCGCGGTAATTTCGCGATTACCTGTTCGGTAACGTGGATCGGCACACTGACGATCACCATGCCTGCATCGGCGACGATCTCAGTGGCGCGCTCCCAGTCCTGCTGTTCCAGTATCCGCACCTGATAGCCAGACAGCGTCAGCATCTTCTCGAACAGCCGCCCCATCTGCCCGCCACCACCGACGATCACCACCGGACGCAAAGAAGGGCAAAGCGTCTTAAAGCCTTTGTCATTCTCACTGGAATAAGACTCGCGCATAACCCGACGCAATACATCTTCGATCAGATCTGGCGGCACCCCCAGCGCTTCAGCTTCTGCGCGGCGGGAAGCCAGCATTGTGGCTTCCCGCTCAGGTACGTAGATCGGCAGCCCAAAGCGGCTTTTGACTTCACCGACTTCGGCAACCAGCTCCAGACGGCGTGCCAGTAAATCCAGCAATGCCTTATCAACTTCATCAATTTGATCGCGCAATGCGGTCAATTCAGCAACCATACCAACCTCTTATGCTACACGCGCCGTCAGCTGGCCGTTTAAATCTTGACTAATTTCACGCAGTAGCGCATCCGTCATTTCCCAGCTAATGCAGGCATCAGTTACGGAGACACCGTATTTCATTTCGCTGCGTGGCTGTTCGGAGGACTGGTTGCCTTCGTGAATATTACTTTCAATCATCAAGCCGATGATCGAGCGATTGCCATCTTTGATTTGGGCGATCACAGATTCAGCCACGGCTGGCTGGCGACGGTAATCTTTATTGGAATTACCATGACTGCAATCTACCATCAGAGAAGGTCGTAGTCCTGCCTGCTCCATCTCTTTTTCGCACTGGGCGACATCAGCCGGGCTGTAGTTCGGCGCTTTACCACCGCGCAGGATCACGTGACCATCTGGATTACCCTGCGTTTGCAGCAGTGCAACCTGCCCCGCCTGGTTAATACCCACAAAGCGGTGTGATTGTGCTGCGGCGCGCATAGCATTAATCGCCGTCGCCAGGCTCCCATCCGTACCATTCTTAAAACCAACCGGCATGGAAAGACCAGAAGCCATTTCACGATGCGTCTGTGATTCAGTGGTACGCGCACCGATAGCTGACCAGCTAAACAGATCGCCCAGGTATTGCGGGCTGTTTGGATCTAACGCTTCTGTAGCCAGCGGTAGCCCCATATTCACCAATTCAAGCAGCAATTGACGCGCAATTTTCAGACCCGCTTCAACATCAAAAGAGCCATCCATATGAGGATCGTTAATCAACCCTTTCCAGCCGACGGTGGTACGGGGCTTTTCAAAATAGACGCGCATAACCAGGTAGAGGCTATCGCTGACCTCTGCGGCAAGGGCTTTAAATCGACGAGCGTACTCAATAGCCGCTTCAGGATCGTGAATCGAGCATGGACCACACACCACCAGCAGTCGCGGGTCGCGGCCAGAGATAATGTCTGAAATGGTTTTACGCGACTGAGCGATTTGCGCCTCCTGTGCGAGGCTCAGCGGAAATTCCGCTTTAAGCTGCTCTGGGGTCATCAGAACCTGTTCGTCGGTAATGTGTACGTTGTTCAGCGCGTCTTTTTGCATGATGGTGATCCTGTTTAGCTCGTTTGCGATAGTTTTCCTCAGCGAGGAGGTAATCACGATAACACAACAGGTAAAGATTTCAATCCACATCCCGTAAATTTTTATTTACACAAAGCAATTTTTCAGCAAAAACACCGCAAGAGACCGTACATTTAAATTTACACACCTCTATAAATGAATCCGCTATGCTTTAAAAAAACGGGGAGAACAGGCAATGAAGCAACTCATCTGTACCTTATTTGTATTATTTCTCAGCGGATGTCAGATAGATCCCTATACTTTCTCCCCCACCTGGACAGGTACCGACTGGTTTGATGCCGGGATACAAGATGCCATTTCAGGCTATGTCGTTAAAGATAACGAGACACTTGCCGACAACTACAATGACCCAGAGGTCGATCGCGCCCAATATCTTAAAGGGTACGCCGAAGGACAAAGGAAAACCTGTCAGCAGGACTTTGTTTACGCAAGAGGATTGACCGGAAAAACCTTCCCTGCCAGTTGCGACACGGTAGACAATGTCAGCCAGTTACATGATGCATGGCAAAAAGGAGCAAATGAAGGTGCGGCCTCAACAAGGTTAAATTAAACAAGAGCTTAAATTTTATAAATTAATGAGATTTAGCTTAAATACTCAATACACTCATTCCAGGAATAATGACGCCCTGGGAAAATAATGTTATTTTGTTGCAAACAATCTTGAATGTATATCGACGCATTACGGCAAACGCTGGTAGGTACCTATTCATGAGCTTTTCTTACCGACTCATACTTCTACTGGCACTGCTTCTGACCGGATTACCTCTGTACGCTCACAGCGTTACGGAAGAGGCAAAATCTGTGCGCTCTATGGTTTCCGGTATCGTCAGTTATACACGCTGGCCCGCACTTTCAGGGCCACCAAAACTGTGTATATTCTCTTCTTCGCGCTTTTCCAGCGTGCTGGAAGATACCCGAGCAGGAGCACTACCCTATCTTCCTGTCATCATTCATACGGAACAAGAAGTTTTAGTTGCGCAGTGTGATGGCTTTTATTTTGGAAAAGAAAGCCCTACATATCAGGCGGAATTAAAGAATAAATATCCTACTAAGGCATTGTTATTAATTGCCGAACAGAATCCCGAATGCGTTATTGGCAGCGCTTTTTGCCTCATAATTAAAGATGAAGACGTGAGATTTTCCGTAAATATGGATTCCCTGTCACGCAGCGGTGTAAGGGTGAGTCCGGACGTATTGATGCTTGCGCGGAATAAAAAGCATGAATAAGGGTCCTTCTCCCATAAAACGCCCAACGTTTAAGCGGACACTACGGCGTATCAGCATCGTCAGCGTACTGGTAACCATGACGCTGATTTGGCTGCTGCTTAGCATTTCTTCTGTGCTGGCTTTGAAGCAATACGCACAAAAGAACCTGGATCTCACGGCAGCAACCATGACCCGCACGCTCGAAGCAGCATTAGTCTTTTCGGATAGCGTCGCAGCATCGGAAACGCTGGCTGCATTGGGGCAGCAAGGGCAATTTTCAGTTGCAGAGGTCCGCAATCAAAAGCAGAAAGTGATCGCCACCTGGCACTATGACGCGCAGGATACCACTGACAAAATCAGCAGCATCATCAGCCACTGGCTGTTCCCGCAACCGGTGACTCAGCCCATTTTGCACAATGGCGACGTTATTGGTGAGGTGCGCTTGATTGCCCGCGATAGCGTTATTAGCCATTTTATTTATTTGTCGCTAGCCGTTCTTACCGGATGCATTTTACTGGCATCGGGTATTGCGTTGATGCTTACTCGTTATTTACACAATGGCGTCGTGGACGCCCTGCAAAATATTACTGAAGTGGTACATGATGTTCGTACCAATCGAAATTTCTCGCGGCGCGTATCTGAAGAGCGGATTGAAGAATTTCATCTGTTTGCGCAGGACTTTAATAGCCTGCTGGATGAGATGGAAGAGTGGCAACTACGTCTGCAGGCAAAGAATGCCCAACTGTTGCGTACCGCGCTACATGACCCTTTGACCGGTCTTGCGAACCGTGCCGCATTTCGTAGCAGTATTAACGCACTGATGAACGACGACGCGGCCCACAGCAGCTCTGCGTTGTTATTCCTTGATGGCGATAATTTTAAATTTATTAATGATACCTGGGGACACGCTGCGGGCGATCGGGTCCTGATCGAAGTCGCAAAAAGGTTGGCCGAATTTGGTGGTAATCGGCATCACCCATACCGACTTGGCGGCGATGAATTTGCTATGGTGCTTTACAGCGTCCATTCTGAATACGAAGTTCAACGTATCTGCGCGGCGTTGTCGCAAGAGTTTACTCGACCTTTTGACCTGCATAACGGTCATCTGGCAAGCATGACACTCAGTATTGGTTTTGCACTGACGTGGGAACATGCCTCTGCCGAGAAATTACAAGAACTTGCCGATCACAATATGTATCAGGCTAAAAATTTGCGCGCTGAGCGCATTATTAAAAAATAAGGAATTACACACATGCTAAAACGTTTATTATCCCCGTTTATTCTCATCATGCTGATTCTGGCAGGCTGTCAGGCACCTCAGGGGAAATTTACCCCAGAGCAAATTGCAGCCATGAAATCGTACGGATTCACTGAAGCTTCAGGAGACTGGTCTCTGGGTTTGTCTGACACCATCCTGTTTGACAAAAACGACTATAAACTCCGCCCTGAAAGTGAAAAGCAAATCCAGGAAATGGCGTCCAAACTGGCTGCTACCGGGTTAAACCATGCTCGTCTGGATGGTCACACCGATAACTATGGTGAGGACAGCTACAACGAAGCTCTGTCGCTCAAACGCGCCAATGTGGTTGCAGACGCCTGGGCTCAGGGTGCCAATATTCCACGTACTAACCTGACAACCCAAGGGCTCGGGAAGAAATACCCGCTTGCCAGCAACCAAACTTCAAAAGGCCGTGCCGAAAACCGCCGCGTTGCGGTAGTCATCAGTACACCTTAATCATTACCCGGCTGGCTGCGCTAACGGAGAATACGACGTACGAACTCGCGCAGTCAGTCGATTGCAATGACAAACGAAACACCCGCCCCACACGACTCAGCACCTCGCCGGTAACGTAACAATCACCTTTCCGTTAAGCCTTAAACGCCGCAAAATCAATTTACCCGGCTAACCGCTGGCATCGGTATTCTGTCGATATAAAAAAAGGGGCCAGCCAAAAATGGCCAGCCCCTTCTATCAGGATGTCGCCTGAGCGATATCTTAGTTAAGACGCTCTTTGATACGAGCAGACTTACCAGTACGCTCACGCAGGTAGTACAGTTTAGCTTTACGAACAGCACCACGACGTTTAACAGCAATGCTGTCAACTACCGGAGAGTGAGTCTGGAAGACACGCTCAACGCCTTCGCCGTTGGAAATTTTACGAACAGTGAATGCAGAGTGCAGACCGCGGTTACGAATAGCGATAACCACGCCCTCGAATGCCTGCAGACGTTTTTTGGAACCTTCAACAACCCATACTTTCACTTCCACGGTATCACCCGGACGGAAGGAAGGTACGTCCTGCTTCATCTGTTCTTGTTCAAGTTGCTTAATAATGTTGCTCATAATTTAATCTCTTATCCTGGGTAAACTGATATTGGGGGCTTACGCCTGCCCATCATGTTTATGTTGCTGTTGTGCGTGTTCCTTTTTGAACTCCGCCAGCAACCTTGCTTGCTCTTCAGTCAGAGCCAGGTTTTCCAGAAGTTCAGGTCTTCTAAGCCAGGTCCGGCCCAGCGACTGCTTCAAACGCCAGCGACGTATCTCAGCGTGGTTTCCCGACAGTAATACCGCCGGTACCTCCATCTGTTCTAACACTTCAGGTCGGGTATAGTGTGGACAGTCCAGCAACCCGTCAGCAAACGAATCTTCGATTGCTGATGCTTCATGCCCCAGTACGCCCGGAATAAACCGGGAAACGGAGTCGATCAGCGTCATTGCCGGTAACTCACCACCGCTGAGAACGTAATCGCCGATTGACCATTCTTCATCAATTTCGGTTTGAATCACGCGCTCATCTATTCCTTCATAGCGACCGCACACCAGAATCAACTTTTGATTCGTTGCCAGTTCGCTAACGCCCGCTTGATCAAGCTTGCGTCCCTGAGGTGACAGATAAATCACCTTTGCGCCTTCACCAGCCGCAGCTTTTGCTGCATGAATAGCATCCCGTAAAGGTTGCACCATCATCAACATCCCCGGTCCGCCGCCGTAAGGACGATCGTCCACGGTACGGTGCCGGTCATGCGTAAAGTCACGAGGACTCCAACTCTGGATGTTCAGCAGGCCATTTTTTACTGCCCGGCCAGTTACCCCGTAATCGGTAATTGCGCGGAACATTTCTGGAAACAGGCTAACGATACCTATAAACACAAGCCAATCCCCATAACGCCGACTTTTACCGTTTATCCGGTGGTTTAAAAACCAGGATCCCAATCTACTTCGATAGTACGAGTAGCGAGATCGACTTTCTTGATAACCTGCCCATCGAGGAACGGTACTAAACGTTCCTTGATACCAAACGCATCTTTCAGGTTTGCCTTAATGACGATCACGTCATTCGATCCGGTTTCCATCATATCGACGATTTTTCCGAGATCGTAGCCTTCAGTGGTCACTACCTGGCAACCCATAAGGTCTTTCCAGTAGTAGGAACCCTCTTCCAGCGCAGGCAACTGCGAGGAATCCACGACAATTTCACAATTAGTCAGTAGATTCGCCGAATCACGATCGTCAACGCCTTTCAGCTTGATGATCAGATCCTGATTGTGGTGCTTCCAGCTTTCCAGCTGTACTTGCTGCCACTGACCCGCCTTCTGGATAAACCAGGGCTGATAGTCAAAAATGCTTTCGGCGTCTTCAGTGGAAGAAAACACTCTGAGCCAACCACGGATACCGTAAGAAGACCCCATTTTCCCCAAAACGATGGGTTCCACGGGTGCCTGTGCGGCGAGTTGCTTGCTCATCATGACCACCGTGACAGATTAAGCTGCTTTGTTTGCTGCTTTGATCAGCGTAGCTACGCGATCAGAAATAGTCGCGCCCTGGCCAACCCAGTGAGCGATGCGATCCAGATCCAGGCGAGTGCCTTCTTCTTTTTCGCTAGCGATCGGGTTAAAGAAGCCAACGCGCTCGATGAAGCGACCGTTGCGTGCATTACGGCTGTCGGTGACAACAACCTGGTAGAACGGACGCTTTTTAGCGCCGTGACGAGCTAAACGAATAGTTACCATAACATCCTCTTGTGTGAATAAAACACCGGGCCCCATCGAGGGAAGGGACCCGGTGTCATATTAAAAGCCCGAAAATTTTACTGATTTCTGAGAAAAAAGCAATCAACAGTTAATAACTCTGCCGTAGAAGGCCGTCGGCGGCGCAGCAAGTTCGGTGCCGGCGTGCGCGCAGCCACCGCAGCGTACACGCAGTACGTGAGGATGGCGAGCACACCCCGGAGCCGAAATAGCCAGTGAGCCAGGCCGGAAAAATTAGCGCCCAGGGAAGCCAGGCGGCATCATCCCCTTCATATTCCGCATCATCTTCGCCATCCCGCCCTTCTTCATTTTCTTCATCATGCGCTGCATGTCGTCGAACTGTTTCAGAAGACGGTTAACATCCTGTACCTGCATCCCGCAGCCCAGTGCGATACGGCGTTTGCGGGAACCTTTGATGATTTCCGGCTTAGCGCGTTCTTTCATCGTCATCGAGTTGATGATGGCTTCCATACGCACCAGCACTTTATCGTCCATCTGCGATTTCACGTTGTCAGGGATCTGACCCATGCCCGGCAGTTTGCCCATCAGGCTGGCCATGCCGCCCATGTTTTTCATCTGCTTAAGCTGTTCAAGGAAATCGTTCAGATCGAAGCCGTCGCCTTTTTTCAGCTTGCTGGCTAATTTCTCTGCCTGTGCGCGGTCAACTTTGCTTTCGATATCTTCGATCAGCGACAGCACATCACCCATGCCGAGAATACGGGAGGCAATCCTGTCCGGGTGGAACGGCTCCAGCGCTTCCGTTTTCTCACCGACACCGAGGAATTTAATCGGCTTACCGGTGATATGACGAATAGACAGTGCCGCACCGCCACGGGCGTCACCGTCGACTTTAGTCAGTACCACACCGGTCAGCGGCAGTGCTTCGTTAAATGCTTTCGCAGTATTCGCAGCATCCTGACCCGTCATAGCATCGACAACAAACAGCGTTTCTACCGGATTGATAGACGCGTGGACCTGTTTGATTTCGTCCATCATCGCTTCATCAACGTGCAGACGACCGGCGGTATCCACCAGTAGCACGTCGTAGAATTTGAGTTTAGCTTCTTTCAGCGCGGCGTTAACGATATCTATCGGCTTCTGACCGACGTCAGAAGGGAAGAAGTCCACGCCGACCTGTTCGGCCAACGTTTCCAGCTGTTTGATCGCCGCCGGGCGATAGACGTCCGCGGAGACCACCAGTACTTTCTTCTTGTGCTTCTCGCGCAGGAATTTACCCAGCTTACCTACGCTGGTCGTTTTACCCGCACCCTGCAGACCCGCCATCAACACCACTGCCGGTGGCTGGGCCGCCAGGTTCAGCGTCTGGTTCTCTTCGCCCATCGCCGCGACGAGTTCGTTACGAACAATTTTGACGAACTCCTGACCCGGCGTCAGGCTCTTATTCACTTCATGACCAACCGCTTTCTCTTTTACGCGATTGATAAACTCACGCACTACCGGCAGCGCGACGTCAGCCTCCAGCAGCGCCATGCGCACTTCGCGCAGCGTCTCTTTAACGTTGTCTTCAGTAAGGCGTCCACGGCCACTGATATTGCGCAGCGTGCGCGACAAACGATCGGTTAAATTATCAAACATTGTCTCTCGCCTGGGGTGGAAACGGTCGGTCGCAACAGCGACACATCAACAGAAATTTGCCGCAGTATAACATGAAGCCGCCTTTGTTGTTATGCAACGGTTGGAGCAGAGGTCACGTAACGCTATACTGCTTTTCTTTACTCTTGGCCAACTGTCGACACCCATATGCCCGTTTTTGCTCTGTTAGCCCTTGTCGCCTATTCCGTCAGCCTTGCGCTGATCGTTCCCGCCCTGCTGCAAAAAAACAGCGGTTGGCGGCGTATGGCTATTCTTTCTGCGGTTATCGCGCTGGTCTGTCACGCGTTTGCCCTGGAAGCACGTATTCTGCCAGGTGGTGAAAGCGGACAAAACCTGAGCCTGCTGAACGTCGGTTCTCTGGTTAGCCTGATGATCTGTACGGTAATGACCATTGTGGCCTCACGCAACCGCGGCTGGCTATTGCTGCCGATCGTGTATGCCTTTGCATTAATCAATCTGGCATGCGCTACGTTTATGCCCAACGAATACATCACCCACCTTGAAGCCACACCGGGCATGATGATTCACATCGGGCTATCGCTCTTATCCTATGCCACCTTAATCATTGCCGCGCTGTATGCGCTGCAACTGGCATGGATCGATTATCAGCTCAAAAATAAAAGACTGGCGTTCAACAATGAAATGCCGCCATTGATGAGCATTGAGCGCAAAATGTTTCATATCACCCAGATAGGCGTGGTTCTGCTGACGCTGACGCTATGTACTGGCCTGTTTTATATGCACAACCTGTTCAGCACAGAAAATATTGATAAAGCCGTTCTGTCTATCGTGGCATGGTTTGTCTATATCGTTCTGCTGTGGGGACATTACCATGAAGGCTGGCGCGGACGTCGTGTCGTCTGGTTTAACGTCGCAGGCGCAGGCATTCTGACGCTGGCCTATTTCGGCAGCCGCATCTTGCAGCAGTTTGTGAGTTAAGTCTTTTAAGGAACCTACGTGGAACACATCTCCACCACCACGCTTATTGTTACGCTTCTCATCATGGTGGTTATTTCCGCCTATTTTTCCGGTTCCGAAACCGGAATGATGACCCTGAACCGCTACCGTCTGCGACACCGCGCAAAACAGGGAAATCGTCAGGCAAAACGCGTTGAGAAACTGCTTCGTAAGCCCGACCGTCTGATAAGCCTGGTCCTCATTGGTAACAACCTGGTGAATATACTGGCCTCAGCGCTCGGAACCATTGTCGGTATGCGTCTGTATGGCGATGCGGGCGTGGCAATCGCCACCGGGGTTCTGACCTTTGTGGTACTGGTATTTGCTGAAGTATTGCCCAAAACCATTGCCGCGCTGTATCCAGAAAAGGTGGCCTATCCCAGCAGCGTGCTGTTAGCGCCACTGCAAATACTAATGATGCCGCTTGTCTGGTTACTGAACACTATCACGCGTCTGCTGATGCGTATGATGGGCATCAAAACAGATATCGTGGTGAGCGGTTCGCTGAGTAAAGATGAACTACGAACGCTGGTGAATGAATCCCGCTCGCAAATCTCTCGCCGTAATCAGGATATGCTACTGTCCGTGCTGGACCTGGAAAAAGTCAGCGTCGATGACATTATGATCCCGCGTAACGAAATCATCGGTATCGATATTAACGATGACTGGAAATCAATCGTCCGCCAACTTTCGCACTCCCCACACGGGCGTATCGTGTTGTACCGTGATTCACTGGATGATGCCATTAGTATGCTGCGCGTCCGTGAAGCCTGGCGACTCATGGCCGAGAAAAAGGAGTTCACCAAAGAGACCATGTTACGCGCCGCAGACGAAATATACTTTGTCCCGGAAGGTACCCCACTCAGCACTCAGTTGATCAAATTTCAGCGTAATAAGAAGAAGGTCGGCCTGGTGGTCAACGAATATGGCGATATTCAGGGGTTGGTCACCGTTGAAGATATTCTGGAGGAGATTGTCGGTGACTTCACCACGTCAATGTCCCCGACGCTTGCCGAAGAAGTTACGCCACAGAATGACGGCTCAGTGATTATTGATGGCAGCGCCAACGTTCGTGAAATCAATAAGGCTTTTAACTGGCATTTGCCGGAAGATGATGCGCGAACGGTAAACGGTATTATCCTTGAAGCACTGGAAGAGATCCCCGTTGCCGGCACGCGAGTGCGCATTGGTCAGTACGATATCGATATTCTCGACGTACAGGACAATATGATTAAGCAGGTGCAGGTATTGCCGGTCAAACCACTTCGCGAGAGCGTATCTGACCAGTGAGGATAATCCAGACCGGGTAACGCATCAGCACTACCCGGTCTGAAGCTGATTAGCTTTTAGCTTTCGCGACGGAAACCATCGCCGCGCGAATGGTACGTCCGTTCAGGGTATAGCCTTTCTGCATTACCATCAGTACGTTACCGGCAGCAACTTCATCAGACTCAACCATGGCAATCGCCTGATGCACGTTCGGGTCCATCGGCACATCGATATCCGCAACCACCTGCACACCAAACTTCGCCACGACATCCAGCATCGACTTACGGGTCAGTTCAATACCTTCAACCATCGCCGCCATCGCGTCATTATCTTTGTTCGCCACTTCCAGCGCGCGGTCCAGGCTATCCAGCACCGGCAGCAGTTCGTTGACGAATTTTTCCAGCGCAAACTTATGCGCTTTTTCTACGTCCAGTTCGGTACGACGACGCAGGTTTTCCATTTCCGCTTTGATACGCAACACGCTGTCACGCTCGCGCGTTTCAGCTTCTGCAAGCTGAGCCTCCAGATTCGCAATCTTTTCATCGCGCGGATCCACCTGCTCAGCAGAAGCGTCTGATTCAACCGCCTCAACTTCTTCGTGCTGATCCATGATAATTTCTTCCGGGGCTTGCCCCTCAGGCGTTTTCTGTTCTTTACTACTCATGAATTTCTCCGCGTTTTTTCGCATTCATCTCGCTAACTTGGCTTATTATGGGGATCAGATTCAGGGATTCAAGGGAAGTACTCACATTGTCACCAATCTTCGTTACAAGGACCTCGATAAAATGAACAAACATTTCAAGTGTATTGGCATTGTGGGGCATCCACGTCACCCTACTGCACTGACGACACATGAAATGCTCTACCGCTGGTTATGCACGAAAGGTTACGAGGTTATCGTGGAGCAACAAATCGCCCATGAGCTCCAGCTGAAAAATGTGCAGACCGGTACGCTGGCAGAAATTGGTCAACAGGCGGACCTCGCGGTGGTTGTCGGTGGTGACGGCAATATGCTTGGGGCCGCACGCACGCTTGCGCGTTACGACATCAAGGTCATCGGGATTAACCGCGGCAACCTCGGTTTTCTGACCGATCTTGACCCGGACAATGCCCAACAGCAATTAGCAGATGTACTGGAAGGTCATTATATCAGCGAAAAGCGTTTTCTACTTGAAGCACAGGTCTGCCAGCAGGATTGCCAAAAGCGTATCAGCACTGCAATTAATGAAGTGGTGTTGCACCCAGGCAAAGTTGCGCACATGATTGAATTTGAAGTCTATATAGATGAAATTTTTGCCTTCTCTCAGCGTTCAGACGGACTGATTATCTCCACGCCAACTGGGTCTACCGCCTACTCGCTGTCTGCCGGAGGCCCCATTCTCACCCCTTCCCTGGATGCCATTACGCTGGTACCGATGTTCCCACATACGCTCTCCGCGCGCCCGCTGGTAATTAACAGTAACAGCACGATTCGCCTGCGCTTCTCGCATCGCCGTAATGACCTGGAGATCAGCTGCGACAGCCAGATTGCCTTACCTATACAGGAAGGCGAAGACGTATTGATTCGCCGCTGTGATTATCACCTGAATCTGATTCATCCCAAAGATTACAGCTATTTCAACACATTAAGCACTAAGTTAGGCTGGTCAAAAAAATTATTCTAATTTAACGCCAACCTCTTTACTGTATAAAAAACCAGTTTATACTGTATGCAATCACAGTTATGGTTTTTCATACAGGAAAACAGCTATGTTGGCACAACTGACCATCAGCAATTTTGCTATCGTTCGTGAACTGGAGATCGATTTCCAAAGCGGAATGACCGTCATCACTGGCGAGACCGGTGCGGGTAAATCCATTGCCATTGATGCTCTCGGGTTGTGTCTGGGCGGGCGGGCGGATGCCGACATGGTGCGCACAGATGCCACTCGCGCCGATCTGTGTGCGCGTTTCTCTTTAAAAGACACCCCTGCGGCGCTACGCTGGCTGGAAGAGAACCAGCTTGAAGATGGTCGTGAGTGTTTGTTACGCCGCGTAATCAGCAGCGACGGCCGTTCCCGCGGCTTTATCAACGGCACTGCCGTTCCCCTGTCACAGCTTCGCGAACTGGGTCAGTTGCTTATTCAAATCCATGGCCAGCACGCGCATCAGCTTCTGACAAAATCGGAACACCAAAAGTCTCTGCTTGATGGTTACGCTAATGAAGCGTCCCTGATTCAGGAAATGTCCGCACGCTACCAGCTATGGCATCAGAGCTGCCGTGATCTGGCCCATCATCAGCAACAAAGCCAGGAACGCGCTGCCCGGACGGAACTGTTGCAATATCAGTTAAAAGAGCTGAATGAATTCAACCCCCAGGCGGGCGAGTTTGAGCAAATTGATGAAGAGTACAAGCGTCTGGCTAACAGCGGGCAGTTGCTCACCACCAGCCAGCAAGCGCTGGCTATCATGGCCGATGGCGAAGACATTAACCTGCAAAGCCAGTTATATACAGCCAAACAGCTGGTCAGTGAACTGGCGGGCATGGACGGCAAGCTCTCTGGTATTCTGGACATGCTGGAAGAGGCGACTATTCAGCTCAGCGAAGCCAGCGACGAACTGCGACACTACTGTGATCGCCTGGATTTAGACCCTAACCGTTTGTTTGAGCTTGAACAGCGTATTTCTAAGCAAATCTCTCTGGCGCGTAAGCATCACGTCGCCCCTGAAGCATTGCCACAGTTTTACCAGTCCCTGCTTGATGAGCAACAGCAGCTTGACGATCAGGCTGACTCGCTCGAAACCTTAACCCTGGCGGTAAACGCGCACCACCAGCAGGCGCTGGAAACGGCAAAAATATTGCACCGCCAGCGCCAGCATTACGCTCAGGAATTGGGGAAACTCATCACAGAGAGTATGCATGCACTCTCAATGCCGCACGGTCTCTTTTGCATCGATGTGAAGTTTGATGAACACCATCTGAGCATAGACGGAGCCGATCACATTGAGTTTAAAGTCACCACAAACCCAGGCCAACCGTTGCAGCCAATTGCGAAAGTCGCTTCTGGTGGGGAACTGTCGCGTATCGCACTGGCCATTCAGGTGATTACCGCGCGTAAAATGGAAACCCCTGCGCTGATTTTTGATGAAGTTGACGTTGGTATCAGTGGTCCGACGGCAGCGGTTGTGGGTAAGCTACTGCGCCAGTTGGGTGAATCAACTCAGGTGATGTGCGTCACCCACTTGCCGCAGGTTGCGGGTTGCGGTCATCAGCATTTCTATGTCAGCAAAGAAACGGACGGCGCAATGACTGAAACACATATGCAGGCGCTTGATAAACGCGCACGTCTGCAGGAGCTCGCTCGCTTACTTGGCGGTAGCGAAGTAACGCGTAATACCCTCGCGAATGCAAAAGAACTGCTGGCAGCATAAACTTTTTTACCTTGCTAAGGTCTGAGTTCAACATAAAATCGCCGACTGACCTGACACCAAAAGGTTTTAAAGTGGTGAAAGGTCTATTATCATCGGCATATTACATATGAGCCGCGTACTGCTCGGGCCCGAAAAGGAATCAAATCACTATGCGCTGTAAAACGCTGACTGCTGCTGCAGCAGTACTACTGATGTTGACCGCAGGCTGTTCCACTCTGGAGCGAGTGGTTTACCGCCCTGACATCAACCAGGGAAACTATCTGACACCTACTGATGTCGCTAAAGTACGTACGGGTATGACGCAACAACAGGTTGCTTATGCTCTGGGTACACCAATGATGTCCGATCCTTTTGGCACCAATACCTGGTTTTATGTGTTCCGTCAGCAGCCGGGTCATGAAGGTGTGACGCAGCAAACGCTGACGCTGACCTTTAACAGCAGTGGTGTATTGACCAACATTGATAACAAACCTGCCCTGACCGACAAAAAGTAGGTTTAAGAGATCAAAAAAAGGTGCTCAATGAGCACCTTTTTTAATGTTTGTTATTTTTTAGCGGATTTCTCTGCCCGCTGCCTGCGCAGTTCTTTCGGATCAGCAATCAACGGTCGATAGATTTCTACCCGATCGCCATCATGTACGACATCAGCAAGCTTCACCGGACGGCTGTAGATGCCCACCTTATTTTTGCTGAGATCGATATCAGTACGTAGTTCCAGCAGCCCGGAAGCGCGAATCGCTTCTTCGACGGTTGCGCCCTGCGGCAACGTCACGCGCTGTAGATACTGTTTCTCCGGTAGCGCGTACGCGACTTCAACGACAATCTTAGCCGACACTGACACTGTAAACCTCTTTTGCGCGAACCGTGAAGGCCTGCACCATGTTCGACGCCAGCTCTTTAAAGATACGGCCAAATGCCAGTTCGATCAGTTTATTCGTGAACTCAAAATCAAGATGAAATTCAATGCGACACGCTTCCTGGCTCAACGGCGTAAACTTCCAGCCCCCAATGAGTTTTTTGAACGGTCCATCGACCAGATGCATAAGGATGCTCTGGTTACTGGTCAGTTGATTACGCGTGGTGAACGTTTTGCTAATCCCTGCTTTAGAGACATCCACAGCCGCTGTCATCTGCCCCGGAGTCGACTCCAGGACACGGCTTCCGGTGCAACCCGGTAAAAACTGAGGATAGGATTTAACATCATTCACTAACTGATACATCTGTTCCGCACTGTAAGGTACTAAAGCGGTCCGGCTAATCTGAGGCATAACAATTTCCATCAATATCAATCGTGCAAATAATACCATTTATCATCCGCTAAAAAAAACGCTATAGCCCAACTCGTGCTAAGATAGCGCCTTGCGCCCCGCTGGATGAAATGGGGTGTTTTTCAATTCCAGATTACCTATACTGAGCGGCATTATGACGAAGAAAAAAGCACACAAACCTGGCTCAGCCACAATCGCGCTTAACAAGCGCGCACGACACGAATATTTTATCGAAGAAGAGTTCGAGGCTGGACTCGCACTGCAAGGCTGGGAAGTCAAATCCCTGCGCGCAGGAAAGGCCAATATTGGCGATAGCTATGTCATTCTCAAAGACGGCGAAGCATTCCTGTTTGGTGCCAACTTTACGCCGATGGCCGTTGCCTCAACGCACGTCGTGTGTGACCCTACTCGCACCCGTAAACTTCTGTTAAACCAACGCGAACTCGACTCCTTATATGGGCGTATGAATCGTGACGGTTACACCGTTGTGGCACTTTCTCTGTACTGGAAAAATGCCTGGTGCAAAGTCAAAATCGGCGTCGCAAAAGGGAAGAAACAGCACGACAAGCGTTCTGATGTAAAAGAGCGTGAGTGGCAGTTGGACAAAGCTCGTATTATGAAAAATGCAGGTCGATAAATCCCTTCTCAGCAGCCAGTCTCTCATCATGAGGCTGGCCATTATTGTTTAGTTATTGAAACCCATCCATTACATTCACCAAAATTATAGTTTTTACACCGCTGAATCGTTCAAACCTAAAATAGTCTTTCCATTATTTTATCGGGTCCATAGCTTAATAAAAATAAAAGTTCAAGATCGCGTTTTTATATTTTGCACCTCACTAATAACACTATTGTTACTGATGTTTATTAGCTTTATAAAAAATTACGCAGAAGAAAAATAACTTTATATACAGCAAGTTAAATCCAAGAAACGCCAAAAACACGTACTGGAA